>NZ_VRUW01000028.1:0-57714 GCF_008039475.1 Methylobacterium sp. WL12
GGGCGGGACGGAACGGGGGCGGATCGCGAGGTCCCGCCCCAAATCCGCCCCGGAGCGAAAAAGCCCCGGCGTCCAGGCCAGGGCTTCGCGTCTAAGTCGTTAAAATCTATGGTAGCGGGAGAGGGACTCGAACCCCCGACACGAGGATTATGATTCCTCTGCTCTAACCAGCTGAGCTACCC
This sequence comes from Methylobacterium sp. WL12, assembly GCF_008039475.1. Taxonomy (NCBI): domain Bacteria; kingdom Pseudomonadati; phylum Pseudomonadota; class Alphaproteobacteria; order Hyphomicrobiales; family Methylobacteriaceae; genus Methylobacterium; species Methylobacterium sp. WL12. Next base: position 183 of record NZ_VRUW01000028.1, read on the forward strand.
CGCCCCAGCCCGCGGCCGTCTGCGTGGGCAGGCGGCCGGTTCGGAGATCGGCGGTATAGGGAACGGCGGCTTGCGGTGTCAACGCCCTCTTTCCGGCCGAGGCGCGGGTTTTTTTCTGTGGCGCGTCCCGGCGTTCCGGCTCATCCCGCAACGGATCGCGCCGGGCGTGCTTATCGCTATGAGTGCTGTCCGAATGCCGGAACCGAGCGAGGGTTCATTCTTGTCAGACCGTCCAACGCAAGAGGCGCAGCCCTCGCGCCGCCATGCCGACCTCGGCGCCGACTTCTTCGACGTGGTCGCGGCCGCCCGCTTCCCGCAGACGATCCTGCGCTTCCGCAACCGCGCTTGGGCCGCCCGCGTCGGGCTCGACGGGCTGACGGACGCCGAGTGGATCGCCCGGTTCGGCCGGTTCGAGCCCCTGCCCGGCTCGTTCCCCGCGCCGCTGGCCCTGCGCTATCACGGCCACCAGTTCCGCTCGTACAACCCCGAGCTCGGGGACGGGCGCGGCTTCCTCTACGCGCAGCTGCACGATTTGCGCGACGGGCGCCTGCTCGACCTCGCCACCAAGGGCAGCGGCACCACGCCGTGGTCGCGGGCGGGCGACGGCCGGCTGACCCTGAAGGGCGGCATGCGCGAGGTGCTGGCCACCGCGCTCCTCGAAGCGCAGGGCGTGAACACCTCCAAGAGCTTCAGCCTGATCGAGACCGGCGAGGCGCTGGAGCGCGGCGACGAGCCCTCCCCCACCCGCTCCGCGGTGCTCGTGCGCCTGAGCCACGGCCACATCCGCATCGGCAGCTTCCAGCGGTTCCTGGCGCTCGACGAGCCGAGGAACATCGAGCGGCTGCTCGATCACACCATCACGACGCACATGCCCGACCTCTGGCGCGAGGCGCCGGCCGACCGGGCGGTGGCCTTCCTCGCCGAGGTCGTGCGACGGGTCGCGCGGATGGGTGCGCAATGGGCGGCCGCGGGCTTCGTCCACGGGGTGCTCAACACCGACAACATCAACGTCACCGGCGAGAGCTTCGATTACGGGCCGTGGCGCTGGTTGCCGGCCTACGATCCGAATTTCACGGCCGCCTATTTCGACAGCCAAGGGCTCTACAGCTTCGGCCGCCAGCCGGAGGCGTTGTACTGGAACCTCGCACGGCTGGCGGATTGCCTGCTGACGCTGGCGCCGCAGGCCGACCTCGAAGCGGCGCTGAAGGGTTTTGGGCCCGCCCTGCAGGAGGGCTTCGCCGAGGCCTTGTTCGCCAGGCTCGGGCTCGCGAAGGCCGGCCAGGACGAAACCGATCGGCTGGTCGGCGCCTTCTGGCGCTTCCTGGCCGAGAGCCACGCCCCGTTCGAGCAGACCTTCTTCGATTGGTACGGCGGCATCGCCAGCGCCGAGCGCGCCGCGGCGAGCCCCTCGGCCGCACTCTATGCCGGCGACGCCTTCGCCCCGGTGCGCGCAGCGTTGGAGGGCTTGGCGTCGGCGCCGGGCGCCGGCCTCGCCCATCCCTATTTCGCCGACCTCACACCCTGCACGCTGCTGATCGACGAGGTCGAGGCGCTGTGGGCGCCGATCGCTGCGTCCGACGACTGGTCGGCGCTCGACGACAAGCTCGCGGCGATCGCGCGCATGGCCGAGGCCTACGGCACGGCGCCTGCGCTGGTTTGGTAAGGCCTCAACGCTCCTCCTCCTCGCGGCGGCGCGCCTCGGCGTGGCCGGCGCGGATGCCGAGGTCGACCATCGTGCGGGTGATGCGCAGGCCGAGCCAGAACAGCAGAACGCAGACGGCGATCGCGGCGGCGATCTTCACGGGGTTCACGGGCGGCGCCCTCGCGGCGGTGGACGATCGGATTGAGTTAGGGCAGAGGCACTGGTGTGCGCGAGACCTTTCACATCGAAGTCCTCGGCCCCGAGCCGGGTGACGTCCAGACCCGGATCTCGGTGCGCAGCACCGGGCTCGAGGGGGCGCAGGAGCGTGCGCTGCGCCTGTTCGCCCGGGCCCGCGTGCCGCAGCGCTCGGTCGGACCGGCGGAAGCGGTGCGGGTGATCGACGGCGCCGGACGCGAGGTGTTCTTCCGCAGCCGCTTCGACGAGCCGAGCTAGGCGAATGCGCAGGGCTCTCCTCGTCCTCGCGCTGGTCGTGCTGCTGCCGGCACTGTTCGTGCGCAGCTACAGCCTGCCGCCGGCCCCCGACCGGCGCGGTGGGACGACGATCCTGCTGAGCGTTCCGAACCGGCCGCTGTTCGGCAGCCCGCGGGCCGATTGCGTCGACACGCCGGAGGACGGCTCGGTGATCGCCTGCCTGATCGCCTCGGTGAACCGGTCGCGGGAGGAGGGCATCCCGCTCCTGTCGCTGCCGTTCTCGCCGACCGCCTACGGCCTGTCGGAACGGGTGGCGCTGCTCGGGCGGGACGAAGCCGCGGGGAAGGCGCAGCTCGCCCGGATCGCCCGCTTCGGCTGGTGAGGCGCCCTCACCCGCGCAACATTTATTTGGGCTTGGCCGGCGCGGCGGGCTCGACGGCGGGCTTCGGCTTGCGGGCCTCCTGTTGGCTCTCGGCCTTCTCCTCGTCGGTGTCGCCCTTCTCGATCGTCTTCTCCGGGTCGGCGGCCAGCGTCTTCACGATCTCCAGCACGCGCTCGCATTCGGTGACGTAGGAATAGCTCTCCAGCACGATCGCCGCGTCACGCAGCGTGCGCAGGTCGCGCACCGTCTGCTTGTTGGCGGCCTCCTGGAGCTCGCTCTTCCGGGCGATCGTCTCCTCGATCTTGGCGGCCTTCACGTCGCAGGCGGCTTCGACCGGCGTGGCGAGGCCGGCGGCGAGCATCAGGAGGGCGGCGTGAGCGAGGCGCATGCGTCAGGGTTCCGGGCGTCGTGCGTCGAGGGATGGGTTCTAGGCGTGGTGGGCGTGGCTGCGCAGGATGTCGTTCGTCAGCGCGACGAGCTGGCTCGGACGGTAGGGCTTCGGCACGAACACCGATTCGGGGACCGCCTCGCCCTGCGAGAGGCAGGCGCGGCCGCCGGAGGTGTAGACCACCGGTAGCGAGGGGCAATGCGCCCGCGCGGCCCGGGCCAGCGTGATCCCGTTCGTGTTGCGGGCGAGGTCGATATCGGTGAAGAGCAGGTCGACGGTCTCCCGGGCGAGGATCGCCTCGGCCTCCCAGGCGTCGGCGGCGGTCAGGACGCGGTAGCCCTCGTCGAGCAGCGCTTCCGCTGCCAGTTCGCAGACGAACGGCTCGTCCTCGACCACCAGGATGGTGGTCGGCGCGCGGTCGAAGTAGCTCGGCAGGCCGAAGGCGGCGCAGGCGAAGGACATCATGACGCAACTCCAACTCACCCGGCGTGGGACGAAGGTCCCGCAGCCGGATCGAAGGACAAACGGCGCCCTACGCTCCGGCGTTCGCCGTGATTGCATCGAATTGCCGAGGTTTGGTGAGCGAAGCCTTAACCCTGCTCGCCCGCCCCTGAACGAGGCGCCGGGAATGGTTAACCAAGGGTTGACGCGTCGCGCACCGGATCGGGTTTCGTGAACCGGTCCTGGCAGGTCGGGACCGGGCTCGTGCTCACCGCGCTCGCCGGATTCGTCGACGCGCTGGGCTTCGTCCGGCTCGGCGGCCTCTACACCTCGTTCATGAGCGGCAACACCACGCAGCTCTCGGTCTTCCTCGGGCATGCGGATTTCGCGCACGTGGTGCTGCCGGCGATCCTGATCGGCGGGTTCCTCGGCGGCGCGATCCTCGGCAGCGGCCTGTCGATCCTGATCCCCTCCCCCTGGGCGACGCCGGCGGTGCTCGGCTACGAAGCCCTGCTGATCCTGGCAGCCCTCGGGGTCGGCCTCGCGATTCCGGAACTCGGCATCGCCGCTTTCTTCATGGCGGTGGCGATGGGCTCGCAGAACGCCGTGCTGGCGCAGGTGAAGGGGTTCCGCGCCGGCACCACCTTCGTCACCGGGGCCCTGTTCAGCCTCGGGCAGAAGGTGGCGCAGGCGCTCACCCGCACCGGGCCGCCCTTCGGCTGGGTCGGCGACGGGGCGGTCTGGGCCGCGCTCCTCGTCGGCGCGTTCGGCGGCGCCGTGGCCTATGCCCGCCTGGAGCTCTATGCCCTGTTCATCCCGGCGGCGGTCTCCGGCCTCCTCGCCCTGGTCGCCGCGATCTTCGCGCTGCGCCACCGGACGATGGTGCCCGAGCCGCCCGCCACCTGAGCCCGTTTCACGCCTGTTCTGCCCGCCTTGTCCTGCCCGCGCCCGTCCTGATCGAGTCTCCCGATGAGCAACGCTTCGCTGACCACCCACGTCGCCCCGGTCGAGGCCGGCGCCCACGTCGTCGCCGCGCACTTCCTTAAGGACGCGCTGGTGATGGCCCTCGGCGACGGCACCGTCCTGCTCAGCCGGGACGGCACGTCGAGCCGCCTCGCCGCCCATCCCGAGGCCGGCATCCTGGCCGCCGTGGGCGACGGCAACCGCCTCGTCACCGGCGGCGACGACGGGCGCGTGGTGGCGCTCCGGCCCGACGGCACGCTGTCCGAGGTCGCCACCGCCAAGGGCGGCGCCTGGATCGACGCGCTCGCCCTGCATCCCGACGGGTCGGTGGCCTACGCGGCCGGGCGCACCGTGGTCGCCCGCGACGCCAAGGGGCGCGAGCGCACGTTCACGGCCCCCTCCACCGCCCGCGGCCTCGCCTTCGCCTCCAAGGGCTACCGGCTGGCGGCCTCGCACTACAACGGCGTCTCGCTCTGGTACCCGAACCACGAGACGCCCGCCGAGATGGTCGAGTGGAAGGGCTCGCACATCGACGTGACGTGGTCGCCCGACGGGCGCTTCGTCGTCTCGACCATGCAGGAGAACGCGCTGCACGGCTGGCGCCTACAGCCGGACCGCGGCCACATGCGGATGTCGGGCTACCCGGCCAAGGTGCGCTCGGTGTCGTGGTCGTCGGACGGTCACTGGCTCGCCACCAGCGGCGCGGAGGCCGCGATCGTGTGGCCGTTCGATTCGAAGGAAGGCCCCACCGGCAAGGCTCCACGCGAGTGCGGCGTGCGCCCGGCCCGCGTCTCCCGCGTCGCCTTCCACCCCAAGGCCCTGGTGCTGGCCATGGGCTACGAGGACGGCTGCATCCTGCTCGTGCGCTTCACCGACGCCTCCGAACTGCTGGTCCGTCCGGCGGTGAAGGGCAGCGGGATTTCGGCGTTGGCCTGGGACGCGAAGGGCGGGCGGCTGGCGTTCGGATGCGTCGACGGGGCGGCGGGGCTGCTGACCCTGCCGGCCTGATTGCGGTCGGGTTCTGGAACTGCCGCCGCCACCGTGCTCTTCTGCCACGACTACCACGACGAGGATGCCCCGTGTTCCGTGTCTTCCGCACCCTAGGCCTCGCCCTCGGCCTGCTCGGCGGCGGGCTGGCGGCGCAGGGGCCCGAATTCGCCCAGCAATACGCCCAGCGCCTCGGTGGCGCCCTGGACGAGCTGAAGCGCGAGGTCGCGACGCTCGAATCGGACGCCAAGGCCACCGGCAACACCCGCGAAGGTGCCGTCGATCGCCTGCGCACCAATCCCGACACCCTGGTCGCGCGCCGGGGCGAGGCCGCGCGCTACGACATCGAGCGGCTGGAACGGCTCTCGGCGCAGCAGCAGGCTTTGGCGAACGCGGCGAGCCCCCTCGGGCGGCTCGCTGCCGTGATCCGCGACCCCGACGTTCCGCTCGCCCGCGCCACCTACCGCGATTACGACCCGGCCCTCCCGACCACCACCGACGGGATCGTCGCCGGTCTCCTCGGCTTCCTGGCCGCCTGGGGCGGCTGGCGCGTGCTCTCCGATGTCGGCCGCCGCGTGGTCCGCCGCCGGCCGCGGACCGCGGTCACGACGGCTTAAACGGGCGTCGGCGCGATCACGGCGGGCGACGTCGGCGCCTCTGTGTGGCCGGGCGTCTACAGCCCCTAGCGCGCGGCTTGCTTAAGCGAGACATCGAGGACGGGCGCGGCCGGGCTTTCCGGCACACGCAACCGTCACGCTGGTTCCCGAGTCGCACCATGGCGCGCCCATCCACCCAGACGATCGACCCCGCGCTCGATGCGGCCGCGCTCCTGCGCCGTGTCGGGTTCTTCGGGCTGTTCGTGATCGTGCCGGTGGTGGCGCAGGTGGCGCGGCGCGCGACCGTGATCCTCGCCCCGATCTCCGTCGCCCTGCTGATCCTCGCCAGCGCCATCGACGGCCGCCAACGGCCGCTGCGCGCCAGCGGCGTCCGGCTTCTGCGCGCCCCGGCCTTCCTCGCCGGCCTCCTCGTGCTGGCCTGGATGGCGCTGTCGCTGGTCTGGACGCCGTTCCCCGGCCCCGCCTCCGAACGGTTCGCCAACCTCGTCGCCACGATCCTGCTGACGCTGGCCGGCTACATGGCGCTGCCGGACCGGATGCGCTCGGCCAACCTCTACCTGCTGCCGCTCGGCGTCACCGCGGCGGCGATCATCGCCATCATGCTCGGTTTGTTCGGCGACAGCCTGATGCGCGGCGTCCCGGACGACGACAACGCCCTCGACCGTGGCCTCACCCTCCTCGCCCTGCTGGTCTGGCCCGCGGTGGCCTGGCTGCGCTCGCGTCGCCGCGACCGGGAGGCGCTCGGCCTAGCCGTGGTGGTCGCCGTGGCGCTGGCGGTCTCGCCGGATGTCGGGCAGATCGCGGCGCTCGCGATCGGGGCGCTGGCCTTTGCGGTGACGAGCTTCCGGCCGCGCCTCGGCGTCGGCCTCACTGCCGGCATCGCCGCCGGCTTGCTCGCGGTGGCGCCGCTGCTGCCGTTTCTCGCCCGACCCGTCGGCGCCGCCCTGTTCGGCCCCCTGAGCCCCGGCGTGCTGACGCTGAAGAGCTGGCAGCGGATCGTGACCACCGAGCCGGTCCGGCTCATCACCGGCCACGGATTCGAGACGGCGTTGCGCGGGCGCGTCTTCGGGCTGATCCCGGTGAACGCGCCGAGCACCGCGCTGTTCGCCATGTGGTACGAGCTCGGCGTCGTCGGGGCGCTGGCCGCCGCCTACGCCCTCTACGCCTCGGTCCGCCGGGCCGGCCGCGACGTGCCGCTGCTGGTGCCCGGGGCGATGGCGGGCTTCGCCGCCGCCTTCACCATCGCCTGCATCGGCGTCGGCCTGACGGTGGTGTGGTGGCTGACGACGCTCGCCATCACCATCCTCGTCTTCGTCGCGATCGAGCGCGGCCAGTTCCGCACCCGCCGCCCGAAGGTGAGCCGCCTGAAGCTGCCGCCCCTGGGCGAGCCGCCGACGCCTTGAACTTGGTCTCATGGGTCAGGACCCATGAGGTCCGGCGGATTGCCGCCGCCCCGCAGTCGCGGGGACCGGACCTCGATGAGTTGGGCTCATCGAGGTCCGGTCTCAAAGGTCGGCGGCGGCCTCGATGCCGGCCATGTCGGCGTCCGACAGCCCGACATGGTGGCCGATCTCGTGGATCAGCACGTGGGCGACGAGGTGGCCGAGCGTCTCGTCGTGCTCGGCCCAGTAGTCGAGCAGGGGCCGGCGGTAGAGCCAGACCGTGTTCGGCATCTGGCCCGTGACGGTCTCGCCGGCTTGCGCCAGACCGATCCCGCGGAACAGGCCGAGCAGGTCGAACTCCGATTCGCACTGCATCTCGGACAGCGTCTCGTCGTCGGGGAAGTCGTCGACGACGATGCGGACGTCGCGCGCCAGCGCCTGGAACTCGGCCGGCAGCGCCGCGAAGGCGGCGTGCGCCAGATCCTCGATCTCGACGAGGCTCGGCGCCTTTGATGCGCTCAAGGTCTGCGCGTCGGTCAGGCTCACGCGGCATCCTTGGCGACGGGCAGGACGCAGCGGCGCAGGAACGCGGCGAGGTCGTTGGTGATGTGGTCGATATGGGCTTCGCGCACCGCCTCCTGCTCGAAGGCCTCGCGGTAGGGGTCGATCGCGGACGGCACCACCAGCACGGTGGCCATGCCCATCTGGTGCGGCACCACGAGGTTGCGGGCGATGTCCTCGAACAGCGCCGCGCGCCGTGGGTCGACCGCGTGCTGGGCGAGGAAGCGCTCGTAGGTCGCGCGTTCGGGCTTCGGCACGAAGTCGGCGGCGGCGATGTCGAACACGTCCTCGAAGTGGTCGAGGATGCCGAGGCTTTTCGCGACGTTCTCGGCGTGCTTGCGCGAGCCGTTCGTCAGGATGAGCTTGCGCCCGGGCAGCTGCTCGATCGCGTCGCCGAGCGCCGGATCGAGCCGGATCGTCGCGTGGTCGATGTCGTGCGCGAAGTCGAGGAAGGCGTGCGGATCGACGCCTTCCTCCACCATCAGCGCCTTCAGGGTCGTGCCGTAGCGGTGGTAGAAGTATTTCTGCAGCGCGCGCGCCGAGATCCCGTCGAGGCCGTAGAGCTGCATGACGAACAGCGTGATGCGCTCGTCCACCTGTGGCCACACCATGGCGTCGCTCGGATAGAGCGTGTTGTCGAGGTCGAACACCCAGGTGTCGACGGCCTCGAAGCCGCGGGCGTCGGCCGCCGTCACGTGGCTCTCGCCGGCTATTGTTCTGTCCGAGATGTCCGGTCTCCGAGATGACCGCAAGGCAGGATGCGCGCACCCGGATTCCAAGCAAGATCCGGGCGCGCACGATGCGGGGTTGGGCCGTCAGCTCCGGCGGATCAGGGTGCCGGCGCCGTAATCGGTGAAGAGTTCCAGCAGCACGGCGTGGTTGACCTTGCCGTCGAGGATCACGACCGCTTCGACGCCCTGGTCGATCGCGTAGATGCAGGTCTCGATCTTCGGGATCATGCCGCCGGTGATGGTGCCGTCGGCGATGAGCCGCCGGCAATCCTCGACGGTCAGCTCCGGGATCAGGTTCTTGTCCTTGTCGAGCACGCCCGGCACGTCGGTGAGGAGCAGCAGGCGCTTGGCGCGGAGCGCCCCGGCGATGGCGCCGGAGAAGGTGTCGGCGTTGACGTTGTAGGTCTTGCCGTCGGCTCCGTAGGCCACGGGGGCAAGGACCGGGATTAGCTCGGCCTTCAGCACCGCGTCGAGCACGCCGCGCTCGACGTGCTCGGGCTCGCCGACGAGGCCGAGGTCAACCGTCTGCATCTCCCGGCTCTCGGGGTCCATCACGGTCTTAGTCGCGCGCTTGGCCCGGACCATGTTGCCGTCCTTGCCGCACAGGCCGATCGCACGGCCGCCCTCGGCCGAGATCCAGCCGACGATCTGTTTGTTGATCGAGCCGGCCAGGACCATCTCGACCACCTCGACGGTGGCCTCATCGGTGACACGGAGGCCGCCGCGGAACTCGGACTGGATGCCGAGCCGCTCGAGCATCCGGCCGATCTGCGGGCCGCCCCCGTGGACGACGATCGGCTTCACGCCCGATTGCTCGAGCAGCACGATGTCCTCGGCGAAGTCCTCGGCCGCGGAGGCGTCGCCCATGGCGTGCCCGCCATACTTGATGACCACGATCTCCTGGTCGTAGCGCTGCATGTGGGGCAGCGCCTGGGACAGGACTTCGGCGCGGACGTGCACGTTCGGCAGTTCGGTCATCGGCATCCTCTCGCGCCGGCTTCGCGACGCGCAGGTCTCTACAGGAAGCTTGGCGAACCGCGAAGCGCCATCACAGGCCCAGCTCCGAGAGGTCCGGATGGTCGGCGGGTCGCGGCCCTTGCGGCCAGTGGAACTTGCGCTCCGAGGCGGCAATGGCGACGTCGTTGATGCTGGCCTCGCGGCGGCGCATCAGGCCGGACTCGGTGAATTCCCACTGCTCGTTGCCGTGGGAGCGGAACCACTGCCCGTCCGCGTCGTGCCACTCGTAGGCGAAGCGCGCCGCGATCCGGTTTTCGTGGAAGGCCCAGACCTCCTTGATCAGGCGGTACTCCCGTTCGCGCTCCCACTTGCCGGTCAGGAAGGCGACGATCGCCGGGCGCCCGACCAGGAACTCGGAGCGGTTCCGCCACCAGCTGTCGGGCGTGTAGGCCAGCGACACCCGCTCGGGGTCGCGGGTGTTCCAGGCGTCCTCGGCGCCGCGCGCCTTCTCGGCCGCGGACCCGGCATCGAACGGCGGCAGCGGTGGGCGCGTCTCGGTCATGCGGGTCGATCTCCTGGTCGCAGCCGCCCGATCGTTCGCGGGCGGCGCGGTCGATGCGTCGGGCGGACGGCGCGGGTCAGGCGCCGAGCCCGAGCATCAGGCCGATGTTCTGCACGGCCGCGCCCGAGGCGCCCTTGCCGAGGTTGTCGAGGCGGGCGACCAAAACCGCCTGCCGGTGCTCGGCCGAGCCGAACACCCGCAGCTCCAGGCGATCGGTGTCGTTGAGCGCCTCCGGCTCGATCTGCTCCTTGTGGGCGCCGGTGGTCGCGCCGGGCACGACCTGCACCAGGGGCTGCCCCGCGTACCAGCGCACGAGGGCGTCCTCGAGGTCGCCCGCCGACGGGCGGCCCGGCAGCGCGTCGAGATGGAGCGGGATCGAGACCAGCATGCCCTGCCGGAACGCGCCGACGGAGGGGATGAAGATCGGCCGGGCGGTGAGCCGGGAATAGGTCTGCGTCTCCGGCAGGTGCTTGTGCGCGAAGCCGAGGCCGTAGAGCAGGAAGGGCGCGGCGGAGCCGGCCTCGTAGGATTCGATCATGCTCTTGCCGCCGCCGCTGTAGCCGCTGACCGCGTTGATGCTGACGAAGGTGTCGGCCGAAATCAGGTCGCCTTCGACCAGCGGCCGCAGCAGCGCGATCGCGCCGGTGGGATAGCAGCCGGGGTTGGCGACCCGCCGCGAGGCGGCGATCGCCTCCGCCTGCCCGGGGGCCATCTCGGCGAAGCCGTAGGTCCAGCCGCCCGCGATCCGGTGGGCGGTGCTGGCATCGAGCACGCGGGGACCGCCGCCGGGCAGCGCGTCGCAGAGCGCCACCGTCTCGCGGGCCGCGTCGTCCGGCAGGCAGAGCACCACGAGGTCGACCTCGGCGAGCAGCGCCCGCTTCACGCTCGAATCCTTGCGGTCGGCATGCGCGATGCTGCGGAGCACCACCTTGCCGTCGCGCTCAAGGCGCTCCCGGATGCCGAGCCCTGTCGTGCCGGCCTCGCCATCGATGAACACCGTCGGCTTTTTGGTCTCGCCCGCCATCGCTCGTCGCACCCTCGAAGCCGGCCGCCGCCGGGACGTCGTGTCGCGGTGCGGGAGGTGGCCGGTGCGTGCCGGCCTGTCAATGCCGGGCGCCATCAACAAGCCATCGCGCTGCTGCCGGAACGCGGTGGGCGTGCCCCCGTTGTCGGCAAAATCGACGACGATGGGTGAAAGACGATGTCCGAGACCGCGAAGAAGACCGATCCCAAGCTTTGGGAGAAGACCAAGGACAAGGTCACGAAGAGCGAGAAGGGTGGAAAGGCCGGCCAGTGGTCGGCCCGCAAGGCCCAGCTCGCGACGCAGGAATACAAGAAGGCCGGCGGCGGCTACGCCGGCAAGAAGACCGACGACAACCACCTGAAGCAGTGGACCGACGAGGATTGGGACACGAAGTCCGGCAAGGAAAGCGGCAAGACCGGGGAACGCTACCTGCCGAAGAAGGCGCGCGAGGCCGTCTCGGACGAGCAGTACGACCGCTCGACACAGAAGAAGCGCAGCGACACGGCGAAGGGCAAGCAGTTCTCGAAGCAGCCGAAGGACGTGGCGAAGAAGGCCGCGACCGCCCGCAAATCCGCCTCCGGCGAGACCAAGGCCGACCTGATGAAGAAGGCCAAGGCGCAGAAGGTGCCCGGGCGCTCGAAGATGTCCAAGGCGGAGCTCGAGAAGGCGGTCCACGCCTGACGCGGCAGTCGCGCCCGCTCGGACCTGTCGGGCGGTCCGCTAAAGGCGAGCTCGACCGATTCGGGTCAGCGATTGGACCGAACCAATAAAAAAGGCGGCCCCGCAAGGAGCCGCCTTCTCTTTTGACCGAATGGGCCGATCAGCGCTTCGAGAACTGGAAGCTGCGGCGGGCCTTCTTGCGGCCGTACTTCTTGCGCTCGACCACGCGGCTGTCGCGGGTGAGGAAGCCCTCGCGCTTCAGCGGCGCGCGGAGTTCCGGCTCGTAGTAGGTCAGCGCCTTCGAGAGGCCGTGGCGCACCGCGCCGGCCTGGCCCGAGAGGCCACCGCCGGCGACCGTGACGGTGATGTCGTACTGGTCGACGCGGTTGGCCACCGTGAGCGGCTGGCGCAGGATCATGCGCAGCACGGGACGGGCGAAGTACACCTCGACGGCGCGCTTGTTGACGACGACCTTACCGGTGCCGGGGCGAATCCAGACGCGGGCGACCGCGTCCTTGCGCTTGCCGGTGGCGTAGGCGCGGCCCTGGGCGTCGAGCTTCTGCACGTGGACGGGGGCGGCGTGCTCGTTCTCGAGGCCGCCGGCGTTCGACCGGTTGAGGTCGGAGAGGGACTGAAGCGTCGCCATCTTAAGCGCTCACGTTCTTGCGGTTGAGGACGCCGACGTCGAACGTCTGCGGCTGCTGGGCCTCGTGCGGGTGGCTGGTGCCCTTGTAGACCCGGAGGTTGCCCATGATCTGGCGGAACAGCGGGCCGCGGGGCAGCATGCGCTCGACGGCCTTCTCCACGACGCGCTCGGGGAAGCGCCCTTCGAGGATGAACTTGGCCGACCGCTCCTTGATGCCGCCGGGGAAACCGGTGTGGTGGTAGTACACCTTCTGGACGTATTTGCGCCCGGTGAACTTCACCTTGTCGGCGTTGATGACGATGACGTTGTCACCGCAATCGACGTGGGGGGTGTAGGCGGGCTTGTGCTTGCCGCGCAGACGCAGGGCGATGATCGACGCCAGACGGCCGACGACGAGGCCCTCCGCGTCGATCACGATCCACTTCTTGTCGACGTCGGCGGGCTTCAGCGAAAAGGTTTTCATAAGCCGAATTCCGTTGGCGCTCGGTGGTGTGTCGAAAAACGAGCCGCCGCCGCGTCGGGGGACGCGGCGGCGTTGGCCGGTGGATAGACGGGGCGACGCCTGAGGTCAAGCCGTTTCGGAGGCGCGCATCACCCGAAAAGCGAAGTTCTGGAAGGAGTTCAGCCTAGCGGTATCCAGATACCGCTAGGCCGGGACCTGTCCCGTCGCACCATCGCGAATGGTGTGCTTCAATCCATTCCGCCACCTCGCGGGGCGATGGTGAACTTCTGTACGCCCTTGCCCGCGAGCACCGGCTTCTTCGCGCTGATGATGCGCGAGTTGACCCCGGTCCAGCCGATCTCGCCCGAGAGCCGGCCGTACTCGATCTTGGGGCAGCGGTTCATGATGACCGTGACGCCGCGCGCCTCGGCGCGGGCGGCGGCCGCGTCGTCGCGCACGCCCAGCTGCATCCAGATCGTCTTCGGCAGCGGGTCGAGCGCCAAGGCCTCGTCGACGAGGCCGCCGGCGGCGGCCGAATTGCGGAAGATCTCGACCATGTCGACCGGTTCGCCGAGTTCGGCCAGCGATGCGGCCACCGGGCGCCCGAGCAGCGTCTGCCCGGCGAGGCCCGGGTTCACCGGCGTCACCACGTAGCCGCGGTCGAGCAGATATTTCAGCACGATCCAGCTCGGCCGCGCCGGGTTGGCCGAGGCACCGACGAGGGCGATCGTGCGCGTGGCCCGCAGGGTCGCGCGGATGTGCGCGTCGGCGTAGCGACCGTGGCGGGTGGCGAGGCCGTCGGGAACCTGGTCGAGGGTCGGGATCATCGAACTTCGCTTCCTTTTGGGATCGCGGACTCTTTGGTATCGCAGACCTCCCTGCTTACGGTGCCGCGCGGATCGGGTCGATTCCGGCGGTCGGCCCGAGGTGCAGCCACCCGGCACCGCGGCAGGGCGACATCGGGCGAAGCGCGGCATTAAGGCCGCTTGATTGCCACGCGCCCCGCGCGATCTCGCTGCGATGATCTTGAACTTACCCACCGCGGCCGCGACTGCGCCGCCGACCCTGTTCTGCCTGCACTTCCTCGGGGGCAGTGCGCGGGAATGGGCGCCGACGGCCGAACGCCTCGGGGCGGATGTCGTTTGCGTGCCGATCGACTTGCCCGGCTTCGGCGACGCCGCGGACGTGACCGGCTACGACGTGGCGGCGATGGCCGACCACGTCGCGGCAAAGGTCCGCGCCGCGCGGCCGGGACGCTGGCTCGTCGCCGGGCACAGCATGGGCGCGAAGGTGGCCCTCGCCCTGGCGCGTCGTGCCGAGGATGGCGAGGCGGGGCTCGAAGGGCTCTCCGGCCTCGTCCTGCTCGCCGGCTCGCCGCCGAGCCCCGAGCCGATGGAGGAAGAGCGTCGCGCGGCGATGATCGCCTGGATCGGGGCCGACGCCGCGACTCGGCATTCGGAGGCCGAGGCCTTCGTCGCGTCGAACGTCGGCGCCCCCCTCCCCGCCGACCGGGCGGAGGCCGCAATCGCCGACGTGCTGCGCGCCGAGCCGGCGGCCTGGCGCGCCTGGCTCGTGGGCGGAAGCCGCGAGGATTGGTGCGAGCGCGTCGGCGTCCTGCGCACCCCCGCCCTCATCCTTGCCGGTGGCGAGGACGGCGACCTCGGGCCGGAGGCGCAAACCGCGCTGATGGCGCCGCATTTCGGTTCGGCCCGCCTGGTCACCCTCGACGGCGCCGGCCACCTGCTGCCGATCGAGCGGCCGGATGCGGTCGCCGACTTGATTCGCGGCCACGTCGTCGCGCCGCACACGGAAGAGCCTGAAGCGCCGAAGATCGACGCGGCGTATCGCGACCTGATCGCCTCCGAGCGGGTCAACGGCCGCCTGCGCGCGGCCTTGCACGAGCGCGCCGCGCCGGACGATCCCGCCTATCGCCCGCAGGCCCTCGACGCGGTGGAACTGGCGATCCTGCGGGCCGTCGTCGCCCGGGTGCTGCCGCAGGCCGCCGGGATCGATCTCGCCGCCCGCATCGACGCGCGGCTCGCGGGCGACGCCGGCGACGGCTGGCGCTTCTCCCCGTTGCCGCCGGACGCCTCCGCCTACCGCGCCGCCCTGCGCAGCCTCGACGCCGCGGCGCAGGCGGGGGGACGCCGCTTCGTTGCGCTGGACGGCGCGGCACAGGACGACCTGCTCGAGGCGATCGAGGCCAAGACCCTGTCGGGCGGTCCGGCCGGCGGCTTCGATCCGGAGCAGTTGGCCTTCTGGTTCGAGGACCTGCGATCGGACGTGGTGCGGACATGGCTCGCCCATCCGGCGGCGCTCGCCTGGATCGGCTTTTCCGGCATCGGCGCGGGCGGCGACGGGCCGCGGCCGGTCGGGTTCACGAAGGTCGGATTGGGCGAGCGCGAGGGCTGGGAGCCCGTCGCGCAGGGTGGGGACGCACGATGAACCTTGATACGATGAGCCGCTATTCCACCGACGAGGTGGTCGACGCGGTGGTGATCGGCACCGGCGCCGGCGGCGCGCCGCTGATGGCGCGCCTGGCGGCCGCCGGATCGCGCGTGGTCGCCCTCGAGGCCGGCCCGAACTTCGATCCGCAGGCCTTCGCCTTCGACGAGACCCTCGCCGACGAGATCTACTGGACGGACGAGCGCCTTAGCGGCGGTTCGACGCCGGAAGCCTTCGGCGGCAACAACAGCGGTACCGGCGTCGGCGGCTCGACCCTCCACTGGGGCGCGTTCTGCCCGCGTGCCGACCAGCGCGACCTGATGATCCGTACCGAGACCGGAGAGGGCACCGACTGGCCGGTGAACTACGACGAGCTGCTGCCGTTCTACGAGCGCGTCGAGGCCTTCATCGGCGTCTCCGGCCCGCAGAGCTATCCGTGGGACGCGAGCCGGCGCTACCCCCTGGCCCCCGTGCCCCGCAACGCTTCCGCGCAGATCATGGCCGAGGCCTGCGCCGGCATGGGCATCCGCGCCACGGACGCGCCCGCGGCCGTCGTCTCGCGCGCTTTCCCGCAAGAAGGCGGCGCGGTGCGATCGGCCTGTATCAATTGCGGCTACTGCCATCAGGGCTGCCGCAACGGCGCCAAGACCAGCATGGACGTGACCTACCTCCCGCTGGCGGTGGCGCATGGCGCCGAGATCCGGCCGGAGGCCCGCGCGCACGGGTTCGAGCGTGACCGCGAGGGCCGGATCACAGCGGTGATCTACCGGCAGGGCGGCGTCGACCACAGGCAGCGTTGCGCGCAGGTGTTCCTCTGCGCCGGCTCCGTCGAGACCGCGCGGCTGCTGCTGCATACGGGACTGGCCAACGGCAGCGGGCAGGTCGGGCGCAACTACATGGGCCATGTCGCGACGCAGGTCTGGGGCACGTTCGATGCCGAGACGCGGCCGAACAAGGGCTACCCGTCCTCGCTGATCACCGAGGACATGATCCGCCCGAAGGGCGCCGACTTCGCAGGCGGCTATCTGGTCCAGAGCCTCGGCGTCGCGCCGCTGACCTTCGCCAACTCGGTGGCGCGCGGGCGCAAGCTGTGGGGCAAGGCGCTCGGCGACTACCTCGCAAACTACAACCACGTGGCCGGCATCGGCATCAACGGCGAGACCCTGCCCTGCGACGCCAACCGGCTGACGCTCTCGGACGAGGCCGACGCCCTCGGCATGGGCAAGGCCGCGATCGATTTCGGCTACGGCCCCAACGAGACGCGCCTGAACGCCCACGCCACGAAGCTGATGGTCGACCTGTGGACCCAGGCCGGAGCCCGCGACATCTGGGTGCTCGACCGCGTCGCCCACACCATCGGCACCTGCCGCATGGGCCATGACGGCGACCACGCGGTGGTCGATGCGTTCGGGAAGTCGTTCGAGGTGCCGAACCTGTGGGTCTGCGACGGCTCGACCTTCCCGAGTTCGCTCGCGGCGAACCCCGCGCTGACGATCATGGCCCTGAGCTTGCGCAGCGCGGAGAAGGTGCTGAGTGGCGCCTGACATGTGACGGCGGGTCATCCCTCATCCGCAGAGGAAGGGAAGACCCGCGTCGCGTGCGATCTCGTACGCTTGGAGGCCCCTTCTGAGCCCCTGCCGCGATCAAGCAGCGATCGCCTCGGGCTTCGGCGCGGGTGCGTCCATCGCCCGCATGTAGACGTCGAGCAGCGTCTCGTGCTCGTCGCGGGCATCCTGGTCGAGCTTGCGCAGGCGGATGATCTCCTTGAGGATCTTCACGTCGAGGCCTTCGCCCTTCGCCTCGGCGAAGATTTCCTTCTTCGCCTCCGTCAGCGCCTTGATCTCCTCGTCCACCTGCTCGATCCGCTCGACGATGGAGCGGATGCGGTCGCCGGCGATTCCAATGGTGTCGGTCATCCGAGAACCCTGTTCGTGAGAAGCCACGGCTGGCTCGTCGCGCATCGGGGTGAGCGAACGGTTAAGGCGGCCGATCCCCCGAGCGCCGCACGACGGATCTGGATTTCCGGCCGCCGATCGTCTATATGAGACCTGCGGTTGATGACCGGTTCGTAATAACGTTTCAGGACCCGGAGGGCAGTACTCCGGCGCCTCCACCACGAACGCAGCGGCGCTGCGTTTCTGATGGGGGCGAAATAGGTTCGACTGGGCGGTAAAGGGATCGCGAGTTCAGCTTCACTTCGGTGAGGTACGATGCGACTGTCGGTAGGGACTCGACCGGTTCGACGCGGGCAACCCCCGTTTCGGGCACCTGACCAAATCCTAAATGCCAACGATAACGTTGTCATGGATGCCCGCCTCGCGGCGTAAGCATCTTGCGGTAGGGTAACCGTCGAAACAGAACCCGGGGCTTCGGCCCCGGGACCCACCTTTCCTCAGCCTCGGATTGAGCGCCCTGCCCTCTCGGCGGAGCGGAAACGCATGTCCGGGCGACGCCCCGCAGGCCCGAGAGCCGGCGAGGCGAGGCAACGGCGGCTGCGGCGCTTAGCGCTGCTTGTCCTTCTTGTTGGCGTTGTGATGCCCGACGGCGCAGCCGGCGGCAGCGCCCATCTTGCCGTGGCCCGCCATGTGGCCGGCGACGCCGCCGACGATGGCGCCCTTGATGCAGCCCTTGGCCTCGGCCGGGGCGGACTGGCTGAGGGCGCCGAGGGCGAGCAGGCCGGCGAGGAGTGCGAACTTCATGAGCGTGGATCTCCGTTGCTGTGAAGATCGAACGAGCGGGCCGGCGACAGCGTTCCGGCGGTCCTTTTCCGGTCTTCGCTGCAGGTCCGCCATGCGTGCGCCGAGCGAGATGAATTGACACCGCGCGAAAACCCACGACATCACGGGTCTTGATCGCACTGACACAGGAAGGCGCACGTGGCTCGTCCCGAACTCGGTACCAAACGGATCTGCCCGACGACCGGCAGGAAGTTCTACGACCTCGGTCGTGATCCGGTGGTTTCCCCCTATTCCGGCGAGGTCGTCCCGACCGCCGCCCTCACCCCCTTCGCGAGCCGGTCTGCGCCGATCGCCGCCCGCAAGGAACCCGTCGCCGACGAAGACGAGGCCGACGCCGCCGGTCCAGAACTGGTTTCCCTCGACGAGGTCGAGGCCGAGGAGACTGAGAAGGACACGGATACGGACACCGAGGGCGACGACGTCATCGAGCCGGATGCCGACGGCGAGACCGCCGACGACGACACCCTCGTGGTGGACGACGAGGACGACGACACCACCGATCTCGTCGACGTCGAGGACGAAGACGACGATTGATCGCGCGACGCAGGTCGCGCCGGATCGCCCGGCGCGACCACGTCCCCGATTCGCCGTCAGCGTGAGGCTGATCTGGGCGCATGCGAATTGCGCGGGCTTGCCGGCAGAATTGGCCCAAGGTCGGATGGAGACATCAGAGGCACGCGTCGGGTGCTCGAACCCCAGGCATGGCGCCGGTTGCACGCTGACCTGTTGCGGCCAAGAAAAAAGGGCCCCCTGCGGAGCCCTTGCTTCGATCATCGATCATTCCGCGAGTGGAATGGTGGGCGCGACAGGGATCGAACCTGTGACCCCTTCCATGTCAAGGAAGTGCTCTCCCGCTGAGCTACGCGCCCCCGCCGAAGCCGTTTGGCTCCGGTGTGGGGGGCCTATAGCCTTCGCCGTCCGGGGGCGCAAGCCGGAACGGACGAAACGAACGCTGGATTTGGTCGTCCGGTCTCGCCGCAGTCCGGTCGACCCGTCGTTGCCCACTGCAACGCTCCTCGAAATGGGTTATGGCGCGGTCTCGGTCGGCGCTAGAGGTCGCCCGGGATCGGGCCCGGGCGACGGGCGCTGCAGCGACGGGACATGCGGTTCTTCATCGATTACGATAACGGCGACGTGATCCATGGCTGGATCGTCCCGGACAACCCCTTGGCTGTCAGCCGGGTCGTGGTGTCCGTCGAGGGGCAGCGGGTCGCGGAAGTCTCCGCCACGATCACCGAGCCCGCGTTCCAGCGCAGCGGCTGGCACTCCACTGGGCAATGCGTGTTCGTGTTGCGGGAATCCGAAGTGCCGGGCCTGGCGGCGATACCGGTCCTCGAGCTCTACGACGCCGACACCAACGTGCTGGTCTATCGCCGCGTCCCGCGCGAGGGCCTGATCGATCGCCGGGTGCTTTTGATCCACACCGGCATCCATCCCGAAGTCGGCCTGCAGAACGCGCTGTTCCCGTATTTCCAGCAATCGCATTTCGGCATCCACAAGCTCTCCGACGAGATCGTGACCAGCGTCCTCGGAAACGAGACTCCGACCTCCCGCCTTATCGCCGGCGCGCTCGTGGTGCCGCGCTACGAGCAGTATTTCCCGCCGGATCGCATGCTGTCGGCGATCCTGGTCCACGATCCGCATGTGGAGATGGCCACGCGGATGCTGTGGCTGAAGGCGCGTTCCAAGGTGGTGGCCGAGGACGATGCCGCTTGGCGATTCGATCGCTATGCCGAGGCAGCCCTATTCGTCGACGACTACGACTACACGGATCAAAAGAGCCTGAAGCGCTTCTTCCGGATGCTGCCGGAGCAGGCCTACCACCTCCTCTACAACCCGCTGTCGCGCCAGCTCGGCACGCGGCTACCCGACGACCGGCTTCACCCCGGAAATTCCATCGTCGCGATCGAAATCCTCGCGCGCCTCGGGATCGTCGGACACCGGACCTACTTCGACGCTTTCGCTTCCACCCTGTTCGACCAGATCGGACTGGAGGGCGGTGTGCCTCTGCCGGCGCCCGTTCCGATCTCCGACGAGGCGTTGGCCCTGGCCGAGCGCCTTCGCGCCGTGAAGGCGGTCGCCGACATGCTGGTCTTCGACATCGCCATGTCGGACGCGGTGCTGATGTCCCTCGCCAAGAGCTGGAATCACTGACGTGGTGGATATCGAGGCTGTCCTCGTCGGCGTCGGAGCGAATCGGACGCTCGTCGTCCACCGCGACGCGGACGGGCTTCGCCTCGACCTCGCCGGCCTTGGGCTTGGCGGGGCCTGGGTCACGATCACGCTGCACGACAACCCCGCCGCGCCGCGCGAGGCCCACCCGCTGATGAGTCTCGTCGTCAGCGACGAGGCCCGGTTCGGCGTTCCGGTCGCGCACGAGGCCGTCGGCGCCGGCGTCTCCGCTTGGACCGGTCAGGTCCCGGCGACGATCCGCGCCCTCCGGGTGGCGAACCTCGCCGGCGGCAGGCCTCCGCATCCGAGCCGGATCACGATCCGCCGCCGCACCCGTCCGGCCTTGGTGGCGAGAGCCTTTTCCCGGGCCCCCGGGCTTGCGGTGCGGGCGGTTTATTGGCGCAGCCTCGGCAAACGGGTGCGCGGGCGCAGCTTCCTCGACCGGGCGCTGCGGCACCGGAGCGAGGGCGGCTACGCCGCCTGGATCCGGCGAGCCGACACCCTGGACTCGGCCGAGCGCCGCCGGATCGCGGCGGAGGTCGCCGCCTGGGAGGCGCCGCCGTTGATCTCGGTGCTGATGCCGGTCCACGACCCGGCACCGAAGGTCCTGCGAACGGCGTTGCGCTCGGTCGAGGCCCAGCTTTATCCGTACTGGGAACTCTGCGTCGTCGACGACGCCTCGACCGATCCGCGGATCCCGCAGCTGCTCGCGCGCTTCGCAGCCGCCGACCCCCGTATCCGCGTCGCGCGCCGGGCCGAGAACGGGCACATCGCCCGCGCGACCAACGACGCGGCGGCGGCGGCGCGGGGCACGTTCTGCGCCTTCCTCGATCATGACGACGCGCTGCCCGCGCACGCCCTCTACGAGGTGGCGCGGGCGATCCGCGCCGATCCCGATCTGGTGCTGATCTACAGCGACGAGGACAAAGTCGACCGCCGCGGCAACCGGTTCGATCCGCACTTCAAGGCCGACTTCGACCACGAGCTGCTCTACGCGCAGAACTACATCAACCACCTTACCGTGGTCCGCACCGAGGCCTTCCGGGCCGTCGGCGGCTTGCGCCCCGGATTCGAGGGCAGCCAGGACCACGACCTTCTGCTGCGTCTGACCGACGGGCTCGACTCCGCCCGCATCCGGCACATCCCGGCGGTGCTCTATCATTGGCGCGCTGCGAGCGGCTCGGGTACGTTCTCAGACCGGGCGAGCGCGCGCACCGAAGCGGCCCGCCTGCGAGCGCTGGACGAGATCGTCGCCCCCTGGGGAGGCAGGGCCGAGCGCGGTCCCGCCGGCTTCAACCGGCTGGTGCGCCCGATCCCCGATCCGGCGCCGCGCGTCTCGGTGATCATCCCGACGCGCGACCGCGCCGAACTGCTCCGCGTGACCCTCGACGGCCTGTTCGGTCGGACCGATTACCCGACGATCGAGGTCGTCGTCGTCGACAACGACAGCCGCGAGCCCGAGACCCGCGCCCTGTTCGCGGAATATCGCGACGACCCGCGCCTGCGTGTGGTGGCGGTGCCCGGCGCGTTCAATTTCTCAGACCTGTCGAACCGTGGGGCGGCGGCGGCGACCGGCTCCGTGCTGCTGTTCCTGAACAACGACGTCGAGGTGATCGAGCCGGGCTGGCTCCGCGAGCTCGTCTCGATCGCCTTGGTGCCTGATGTCGGCGCGGTCGGCGCCAAGCTCCTCTACCCGGACGGGACGGTGCAGCACGGCGGCGTCATCCTCGGGATCGGCGGGGTCGCCGGCCACAGCCATCTCGGGGTCGACGGCGACGCGCCGGGCTATTTCGGGAGGATGACGGTCGCGCACGAGGCCTCGGCCGTCACCGGCGCGTGCCTGGCGATGCGCGCCGACGTGTTCGCCGCCGTCGGCGGCTTCGACGCGCAGGACCTGAAGGTCGCCTTCAACGACGTCGATCTATGCCTGCGCGTGCGCGAGGCGGGCTACCGGATCGTCTGGACGCCCTTCGCCACCCTCGTCCACCACGAGTCGAAGAGTCGCGGACCCGAGGATACGCCCGAGAAGCTGATCCGATTCGAACGCGAGACGGCCGTGATGCAGGCACGCTGGGGGGCGCGTCTGCGGGCGGATCCCTATTATAACATCAATCTGTCACGCATCTCTGGGCACTACCGATTCTAACCCCGTGTTCGTATTTTCACCCTACCGGGCGGTGGGACAGTGATACGGTTTCGCCCGGAGCTTCTGGGACGAGGGGCGCCGTACGGTCTGTTCCCTGCGAAGCCGATCCAGGGTAATGCTGCAGTGCAATCGGCGATCGCATCCGAGCCGACGACGGAGGTTGCATGCGGATTGTCATGGTCGGGTCGGGGTATGTCGGCCTGGTGTCCGGGACTTGTTTTGCCGATTTCGGGCATGAGGTCGTGTGCCTCGACAAGGACCCGGCCAAGATCGAGGCGTTGCGCGCCGGGCGCATGCCGATCTACGAACCCGGTCTCGAAGCGCTCGTCGCCGAGAACGTGCGCCGGGGTCGGCTCGGCTTCGGGATCGACCTCGCGGCGGCGGTCGCGGGCGCCGACGCGGTGTTCATC
Organism: Methylobacterium sp. WL12; assembly: GCF_008039475.1. Taxonomy (NCBI): domain Bacteria; kingdom Pseudomonadati; phylum Pseudomonadota; class Alphaproteobacteria; order Hyphomicrobiales; family Methylobacteriaceae; genus Methylobacterium; species Methylobacterium sp. WL12. The sequence goes on from NZ_VRUW01000028.1 coordinate 22,911, forward strand.
GCGGTGGGCACGCCCTCGCGCCGCGGCGACGGCTTCGCCGACCTCAGCTACGTCTACGCCGCGGCCCGCGAGATCGCGGCGGCGCTGACCGGCTATACGGTGATCGTCACCAAATCCACGGTTCCGGTCGGCACCGGCGACGAGGTCGAGCGCATCATCTGCGAGGCGCGGCCCGAGGCCGACTTCGCCGTCGTGTCCAACCCGGAATTCCTGCGCGAGGGCGCGGCGATCGACGACTTCAAGCGACCCGACCGCATCGTCATCGGTGCCGAGGACGCGCGCGCCGAAGAGGTGATCCGGGAGGTCTACCGCCCGCTCTACCTCAACGCCGCGCCGATCCTCGTCACCGGACGGCGCACCGCCGAGCTGACCAAGTACGCGGCCAACGCCTTCCTGGCGACCAAGATCACCTTCATCAACGAGATCGCGGACCTGTGCGAGCAGGTCGGCGCCGATGTGCAGGAGGTCGCCCGCGGCATCGGCCTCGACAACCGCATCGGCGCGAAGTTCCTCCATGCAGGCCCGGGCTACGGCGGCTCGTGCTTCCCCAAGGATACGCTGGCGCTGGTGAAGACCGCGCAGGATGCCGGGACGCCGTTGCGGATCGTCGAGACCGTCGTCGCGGTCAACGACAGCCGCAAGCGGGCGATGGCGCGCAAGGTGATCCAGGCCTGCGGCGGCTCGGTGCGCGGCAAGACGATCGTGCTGCTCGGCCTCACCTTCAAGCCCAACACCGACGACATGCGCGATGCCCCTTCGCTCGCGATCGTCGCCGGTCTGCAGGACGCCGGTGCGACCGTGCGGGCCTACGACCCCGAGGGAATGGGCCAAGCACGTGCGCTCCTGCCCGACATCGATTACGCCGACGACCCCTATTCCTGCGCCGAGGGCGCCGACGCCTTGGTGCTCGTCACCGAGTGGAACGCGTTCCGGGCGCTCGACCTCGAACGGCTGCGCACCACAATGGCCGAGCCGGTCCTGGTCGACCTGCGCAACGTCTACCGCGTCCAGGACGTGGAACGCCTCGGCTTCCGCTACGCTGGCGTGGGACGTGCGTCGGGGGGCGGGCGATCCGAAGACCGAGACGGCGGGTGAAGCCGGCAACTCGAGCGTCCAGAGGTCGATCGATCGGCGCGCGCTGCAATGACGCGGCGCTTTCAACACAAATTCACCGGTTTTGAACGGTTCAGATGGCGACAGTGACAAGTCTGCGGCAAAGCTTAGGTTGATGAACATTCACGACAGCCGAGCGCAAACCGGCCTCTTCGATGCCGTCGTCCCTCCCTCAGGTTGGACAGCGATTTAGAGCCATACTAAGCATCGCCTCGAAGCGTGGTGCTGCCGATGCCCGATCCGTTTTCCGTTAACGAGCGTGTGCGAATCAAACGTGACACAACGTACTGACATCGCGATCGTCGGTCGCGCCTGCCGGCTTCCCGGCGCGCCGAGCGTCGATGGACTCTGGCAGTTGCTCACGGAGGCGCGCTGCGCAGTCGGCCGCATCCCCGGCGACCGCTGGTCGCTCGACCGGTTCGGGCACCCGCGGGCGCAGGAGCGCGGCAAGAGCTACACCTGGGCCGCGGGCGTGCTCGACGACATCTGGTCGTTCGACCCGGCGGTGTTCGGCATCTCGCCGCGCGAGGCCGAGCAGATGGACCCGCAGCAGCGGCTCCTGCTCGAGCTGACCTGGGAGGCACTGGAAGACGCGGGCATGCGGCCCTCGAACGTCGCGGGCAACCCGATCGGCGTGTTCGTCGGCGCCTCGTCGCTCGATTACGGCAACCTTCGCATCCTCGACGTTCCGTCGGGCGACGCCTACGCCGCCACCGGCAACACGCTCTCGATCCTGTCGAACCGGATCTCGTACATCTTCGACCTCAAGGGGCCGAGCTTCACCGTCGACACTGCCTGCTCGTCCTCGCTCGTGGCCCTCGACAACGCGGTGGCTGCGATCCGTTCGGGCCGCGTCGACACGGCGATCGTGGCTGGCGTCAACCTGCTCGCGAGCCCATTCAACTTCATCTGCTTCTCCAACGCGCAGATGCTGTCGCGCACCGGGCTATGCCAAGCCTTCTCGGCCTCCGCCGACGGCTACGTCCGCTCGGAGGGCGGAGTGGTGCTTGTGTTGCAGTCGGCGGAAGCCGCGCGACGCGGCGGCTCGACCGTCCGCGGCGTGATCGCCGCCACCGGCGTCAACTCGGACGGGCGCACCACCGGCATCTCGCTGCCCTCGGGCTACGCGCAGGGCGCGCTGCTGGAGCAGGTCTACCGCGAGGCCGAGATCGACCTCGACGACGTGGCGTTCATGGAAGCGCACGGCACCGGTACGCCGGTGGGCGACCCGATCGAGGCCTCCGCCATCGGCGGCAAGATCGGCAAGGGCCGCAAGAGCCCGCTGCCGATCGGCTCGATCAAGACCAATATCGGCCACACCGAGCCGACCTCCGGCCTCGCCGGCCTGCTCAAGGCGAGTCTTGCGCTCGAGCACGACCTCGTGCCGCCCTCGCTGCATTCGGCCGAGCTCAACCCCGACATCCCGTTCGCCGAGATGAACCTGCACGTGGTGCAGACCGGGTTGGCGATCCCGCGCGGCGCGCGCCAGCGCTTCGCCGGCGTGAACTCCTTCGGTTTCGGCGGCACCAACGCCCACATCGTGCTGACCGATCCGGCCCCGGTCGCCGCGGCGGCCTCCGCAGCTCGCGCGCCCGAGATCCTGCTGCTGTCGGCCCAGAGCCGCGCCGCCCTCAACGAACTCGCCCTCGACTACGCCGAGCGCTTCGACGGTGCCGACCCTGCCGAGGCCGCCCGGATCGCGGCCGGCGCCGCGCACCGTCGCGAGCGCCTGGCGTCTCGCCTTGCGATCACGCTGGACGGCAAGGCCGACATCGCCGGCGAGCTCCGCGCCGTCGGCGAGGCCGAGGATTCGGCGGTCGCGCTCACCGGCACCGCGATCGACCGGGCGGCGGACGTCGCCTTCGTCTATTCCGGCAACGGCAGCCAGTGGGCCGGGATGGGCCGCGAGGCCTATGCCGAGAACGCGGCGTTCCGCGCCGCCTTCGACCGGATCGACGCGCTGTTCGCGACCTATTCGAAGTGGTCGCTCAAGGCGGCACTCGACGCCGAAGACCTCGAAGAGCGCCTGGCGCTCACCAGCGTCTCGCAGCCGCTGATCTTCGCGATCCAGAGCGCCTCGACCACGGCGTTGCGCGCCGCCGGCCTCGCGCCGAAATTCGTGCTCGGCCACAGCGTCGGCGAGATCGCTGCGGCCGAGGCCGCCGGCATCCTGAGCCTCGAGCAGGCGGTGAAGGTGATCTTCTACCGCAGCCACCATCAGGAGACGACCCGCGGCCAGGGCACCATGGCGGTGCTGTTGATGCCGGCCGAGGAGGTCGAAGGCTTCCTCAAAGACTACCCGACCCTCGACATCGCCGCCTACAACAGCCCGAAGGCGGTCACCGTCGCCGGGCCGGTCGCCGCGATCGACGCTGCGCTCAAGGCCCTGTCGCGCAAGCGCCGGCGCGGGCGCAAGCTCGACCTCGACTACGCCTTCCACGGCCGGTTCATGGATCCGACCGAGAAGCCGCTGCTGCGCGACCTCGCCGGCCTCAAGCCCTCGACCGGCACCACGAAGATGGTCTCGACCGTGACCGGGTCGGTGCTCGACGGGACCCAGTTCGGCGGAACCTACTGGTGGCGCAACATCCGCGAGCCGGTGCGCTTCTCCGAGGCGGTGCAGGAGGCGACCCGCCAGGGCGCCCGCATCTTCGTCGAGGTCGGCCCGCGCGCGACGCTGATGTCGCATATCGGCGACGCCATCGAGCCGCTCGGCATCGACAACGCCACCGTCGGCGTCATGCACAAGAAGGCCGGCGGCGGCGATCCGATCGCCCGCGCGCTGGCGGCCGCCCTGGTCCAGGGCGCCGCCGTGGACGAGCCGACCGTGTTCGGCGACGCGCCTTCGGGCGCACTGGACCTGCCGACCTACCCTTGGCAGCGCCGCCCGTTCCGCCTTGGCGACACCACCGAAAGCCTCGGCTCCGCGACGGCGCGCGTCTACCATCCGCTGATCGGCTCTCGCGTCCAGGTCGACGGCCTGGAATGGCACGGCTACGCCGACATCGCGACGATCCCGGAACTCGACGACCACCGCATCGAGGGCCAGGCGATCATGCCGGGCGCCGGCTTCGTCGAGATGGCGCTGGCCGCCGTCCGCGAGGCCCTGCGCAGCGACCACATCGTGCTCGCCGAGTTCGAGATCCACTCGCCGATGGTGTTCGGCGAGGAGGCCTTGCGCGAGGTCGCGGTGCGGATGGCCGGCTCCGGCAACGCCGTCCAGGTCCTCAGCCGCCCGCGCCTGACCCCGTCGCCCTGGCAGTTGCACGCCTCGGCCAAGATCGTCGAGGGCACCTTCGCCCCTCCGGTCCGGCCCGACGTCGAGATGCCGTCCGAGAACGTGCTCACCGGCGACGAGCTCTACCTGCGCGCCGAGGCCGCCGGCCTCGGCTTCGGGCCGAGCTTTCGCCAGGTCGCGGCGAGCGCACGCATCGACGACGTCACCATCGTCTCCGACCTCGTCCCCGCCGAGGCCGACACGCGCTACGGCCTGGTGCCGGCGCGGCTCGACGCCTGCTTCCACGGCCTGATCCTGCTGTTCGCCGACCTGCTCGGCGAGAACGCCGGCAAGGCCTACATCCCGGTCCGCTTCGGCGAGGTCCGGCTGCTGCGCCCCGGCGCCTCGATCGCGCGGGCCGTCATCCGGACGCGGCGCTGCAACGAGCGCTCGATCCTGGCCGACTTCACCATCCTCGACACCGAGGGCGAGGTGGTCGCCACCATCCGCGAGGGTCGTTTCCAGGCCCTGCGCGCCAAGGGCGGCGGCGACCTCGCGGCCTACGCGATCACGCAAGGGGTGGAGCTGGCCACCGAGCCGACCGCGATCGCGATGGACCGTCCTTCGAGCATCGCCGCGCTGTTGAAGCCGTCCGCCAAGGTCGCGCGGGCCGCGTCCGGCGCCCCGCTCTCACCGGGCCACCTCCTGCTCGAGGGCTGGGCGACCTCCCTCGCCTACCGCCTCGCCTCCGGCCTCAAGCAGGGCACCGCCGTCTCCGTCGACGCGCGCGTCCCCGCCGAGATGCGGCCCTGGCTGGTCAACGCCCTCTACGCGCTCGAGAGCAGCGGCCTGGCCGAGCAGGATGGCGGGCGCTGGCGCCTCGGCGACGGCGACGCCCTGCCGGCGCCGACCGAGATCATGCGCTGGATCGCGGCCGACCATCCCGAGCTGTCGGCCGAGCTGGTGCTGCTGGCCGACGTCGGCGCCCTGGTCGATCGCCTGCTCGCGGGCACGCTGACCGAGGCCCCGAGCCTGCCGCAGAATGCGCTCGACGCGTTCACCCTGCGCAGCGCCACCGCCCGCGCTTCCGCCGACGTGGTCGCTGGAATCGCCGAGGCCTGCCGCGACAGGCTGCCGAAGGACCGGGCGCTCCGCCTGCTGCAGGTCGGCTTCGGTCCGCTATCTGCCCAGGCCGCCGCCTTCGCCGAGACGGCCGAGGCGCGCCTGACCGTGTTCGACACCGACCGTCGCCTGGCGGAGCGTGCCCGCCTCGCCCTGCCCCGCGGCGTCGCGGTGATCGAGGCGGCCGAGGACCTCCCCGCCGCCGGCTTCGACCTGATCCTGGCCAGCGGCGCGCTGCACCGCGGCGACCGCGACCTGCCGCAGCGGCTGGCCAACGCGCTTGCCACCGGCGGCCTGCTGCTCGCCGTCGAGCCCGGCGCCTCGCTGTTCCGCGACCTCGTCTTCGGCCTGATCCCCGGTTGGTTCGAGGCCGGGGTGGGCGACATGCCCGTCGGCCGCCTCGACGACATCCCGGGCTGGCAGCGCACGCTGAGCGCCACCGGCCTCGTCAGCGTCGCGGTCGACCGCGCGGCCTCCGTCAACGGCGACGACCTGCTGCTCGTCGCCGAGGCACCGCCCCGACCCGGCAAGGCGGCGGGGCAGACCTTCGCCTTCGTCATCGGCTCGGACGACGAGTTCGCCGCCGAGACCGCGTCGTCCCTCGCGACCCTGCTCGTCGCGGCCGGCGTCCACGTCTCGATCATCCTCGACTCCGAGGCGTCCCTGTTGGAGCTGGAGCGGGAGACCCCGGACACGGTGGTGTTCCTGGCCGGCGCCTTCACCCGCGGCGGCGACGCGGCCGCCCGGCTGCGCGACCGGTGCCTCAGCCTGAAGCGCTGCACCGAGCATCTCGGCGCGCGCCCGACCAAGCTCTGGGTGGTCTCCCCCGGCGCGACCCGCGATGCCGGCGGGTCGGCGGCCTCGGTCGAGGCCGGGGTCTGGGCCTTCTCCCGCACGCTCGCCAACGAGATCGCGACGCTCGACGTGCGCCGCATCGACCTTGCGCCCGAGATCGGCTCGAAGCGCTCCGCCGAGCGCCTGCGCGACCTGATCCTCTCGGGCACGCCCGAGACCGAGATCGTCCTCGACGACGACCGCACGCGGGTGATCCGCTTCCGTCCGGGCCACGCCGCCCGGCGGACCGATCCAGAGGCGGTGCCGGCCGAGGCCGCGCGCCTGGAGCGCAGCAACACCGGCGGCCTCAATGAGATGGTTTGGGGTCCGGCGACGCGCCGCGCACCGGAGGCCGGCGAGGTCGAGATCGCCGTCGAGGCGACAGGCCTCAACTTCCGCGACGTGCTCTGGGCGCTGTCGATGCTGCCGGAGGAGATCCTGGAGGACGGCTTCGCGGGACCTCGCCTCGGTCTCGAATGCGCCGGCCGCGTCGTCGCGGTGGGCGCCGGCGTCAAGGCGTTCAAGGTCGGCGATCCGGTCGTGGCCTTCGCCCAGTCGGGCTTTTCCACCCACATCGTCGTGCCCGAGCTCGTAGTCGCGCCGGCGCCCGACGGCCTCGACCCGATGGCCGCCGCCACCGTGCCGGTCGCATTCCTCACTGCCTATTACGGCCTCGTCTCCTGTGCGCGCCTGCGCCGCGGCGAGTGGGTGCTGGTCCATGGCGGAGCCGGCGGCGTCGGCTTGGCCGCGCTGCAGATCGCCAAGCTGAAGGGTGCCCGCGTCATCGCCACAGCGGGCTCGCGCGAAAAGCGCGCCCTGGTGAAGGCGCTCGGCGCCGAGCACGTGCTCGATTCGCGCTCGCTCGCCTTCGTCGACGACATCCGGGCGCTGACCGGCACCGGCGTCGACGTGGTCCTCAACAGCCTGTTCGGCGAGGCGATGGAGCGCTCGCTCAACGCGCTGAAGCCGTTCGGCCGCTTCATCGAGCTAGGCAAGCGCGACTACGTCGCCAACACCCATATCGGCCTGCGCCCGTTCCGCCGGAACCTCAGCTACTTCGGCGTCGACCTGGACCAGGTGCTTCAGCACCAGGGCGAGGACGGCGCGCGGATGTTCCGCGAGGTGATGGCTCTGTTCAACGACGGCGGCCTCAAGCCCCTGCCCTATCAGCCGTTCACCGCGGACGAGACCTCGGATGCGTTCCGGCTGATGCAGCAATCGGGTCACGTCGGTAAGATCGTGATCGCGCCACCCAAGCCCGGCCGGGTGCTCGCCGCGCGCAGCACCCCCTTCGCGGTCTCGGCCGAGGGCGTGCACCTGATCACCGGCGGCCTCGGAGGCTTCGGCGGCGAGGCGGCGCGCTGGCTTGCCGACCGCGGCGCCAGGAACCTGCTCCTCGTCGGCCGCAAGGGCGCGGAGACGGAGGAGGCCAAGGCGGTCGTCGCGGATCTCACCGCCCACGGCATCACCGTCGAGGCGACGCCGTGCGACATCACCGACCGCGTTGCGGTGGACGCGCTGCTCGCCGGCGTCGAGGCGTCCGGCCGCAAGCTCGCCGGCGTGATCCACGCCGCCGCCGTGCTGCAGGACGGTCTCATCGCCAACCTCGACGCCGCCGGCCTCGACGCTGTGATCGGCCCCAAGGTGGTCGGCGCCCAGAACCTCGACGCCGCGACGCGCGAGCGCGCGCTCGACTACTTCGTGGTGTTCTCCTCGGCCACCACCTTCATCGGCAACCCGGGCCAGGGCGCCTACGTCGCCGCCAACGGCTTCATGGAAGGGCTGGCCCGCCAGCGCCGCCGCCGCGGGTTGCCGGCGCTGGCCGTCGCCTGGGGTGCCATCGGCGACGTCGGCATGCTCGCCCGCAACAAGGCGGTGATGGAGGGCCTCGCCGGCCGCGTTGGCGTCACGCCGATGGAGGCCCGCCGCTGCCTCGACCTGATGGCAGACGCGCTCGGCGCCCAGGGCTCGACGCCCGACGACGCGGTGTTGGCCATCGCCTCGATGCACTGGGGCAAGACGCGCGAGCGCCTCGCGACCATGCGCTCGCCGAGCTACGACGACCTCGGCTCCGACCAGCAGATGGAAGCCGGCGCGGTGGCCGCGATCAGCATCGGCACGCTGCTCAAGGGCGGCGACGTCGACGCGGTGCGCAAGACGGTGTCCGACGCGATCGTCGAGGACATCGCCCGGATCCTGCGCCTGCCCAAGGACGACATCAGCCGCGTGCGGCAGCTCTCGGAGATCGGCCTCGACTCCCTGATGGGCGTCGAGCTCGGCACGAGCCTGCAGGAGCGCTTCGGCCTCGATTCGCCGCCCGCGGGCCTCTCGTCGGGGATGACCGTGAACGAGTTGTCGGAGTCCTTAATTCAGGCGGTTTCCGCGCCGATGGACGAGGCTGCCGGCGTTGCCTTGAGCCTCGCCTCCAGGCACGTCGGCAGCGAGGTCGACGCGGCGGTGCTTCAGCCGTTCCAGGACCTCGTCGAGAAAAAGAGCCTCGAGAGTAAAGAGATCCTGTCATGACCCAATCGCCACGGCCGGACGGTGGGCGCGCCGCGCTCGCGGGCTTCGTGACGAACCGGCTCGGGCGCAACGCGCCCCGGCCGACGGCTCTGCGCGCTCCGGAAAAGGGCGGTGACCCGTCGGTGCAGGATTTCGCGAGCCTTCCGGGCTATCGCGAGCTGCGCCTGCAGCGCTCGGCCGCCGAGCTGATCGGCCTCGACAACCCGTTCTTCCACGTCCACGAGACCAAGGCCGGCGCGACCACGCGCATCGCCGGCCGGTCCTTCGTCAACTTTTCCTCCTACGACTATCTCGGGCTGAACGGACACCCGCGCATCTCGGATGCGGCGCGCGAGGCGATCACCCAGTTCGGCACCTCGTCGTCGGCGAGCCGCGTCGTCGCTGGTGAGCGGCCGGGCCATATCAGCCTGGAGAAGGCGCTCGCTGCGCATTACCAGACCGAAGCCTGCGTCGTGATGGTGAGCGGGCACGCGACCAACGTCACGACCATCGGGGCCTTGCTCGAAGCCGGCGACGTGATCTTCCACGACGCCCTGATCCACAACAGCATCGTCACCGGCGCGCAGCTGTCGGGCGCCCAGCGCCGCTCCTTCGCCCACAACGACCTCGACGCGCTGGAAAGCCTGCTGCAGGCGACGCGGCACGAGCACCGCCGCGCCCTGATCGTGATCGAGGGCCTCTACAGCATGGACGGCGACGCGCCGGACCTCGCCGGCTTCATCGCCCTCAAGGAGCGCTACAACGCCTGGCTGATGGTCGACGACGCCCACGGGCTCGGCGTGCTCGGGCGCAGCGGCGCCGGGCTGTTCGAGCATGCCGGCATCGACCCCAAGCGGGTCGACATCTGGATGGGCACCTTCTCGAAGACGCTCTCTGCCTGCGGCGGCTACGTCTGCGGCGCCTCCACCCTCATTGAATACCTGAAGTGCACCGCCGGCGGCTTCGTCTACAGCGTCGGCATGTCTCCGCCGCTCGCCGCCGCCGCGGAGGCAGCCCTCGAAGTGATGCACGAGGAGCCGGACCGGGTGGAGCGTTTGCGCCAGAACGGCGCTCTGTTCCTCGCCTGCGCCAAGAAGCGCGGGCTCGACACCGGCACCAGCATGGGCCTCGCGGTGATTCCGGTGATCGTCGGCGATTCGCTGAAGTCGGTGACCCTGTCCGACCGCCTGTACAAGCGCGGCATCAACGTGCAGCCGATCATCCATCCGGCGGTGCCCGAGCGCGCTTCGCGCCTGCGCTTCTTCATGACCTCGGAGCACACCCCAGAGCAGATCCGCGAGACGGTGGCCGCGGTTGCCGAAGAACTCGCGGCCATCGAGAAGGGCGGCTCGCTGATCGAGCAGCTTCTGGCCAAGCGCAGCTGACGATCCACGAGATAAGATGTTCGGAATGCCCGGGTCTCGAGCCCGGGCGTTCTGCGTGTCAGCAGGGAATTCCAGAGACGCGACCTGCATTTTGCCAATCCAGACCTTTGGTTTGCAAGACACCCGTAGGTTGAGCGCAGAACACTGCTTCCAGCCGATTTAAGACCCGCGGTCGGTCCCTAGCCTGATCTATCTCAGGATTTTGTGCTTAACGGTCCTTTAACCACGTTCTGCGACCTTGGTGGTGTCTTCCAGGGACCGCCGACCATGCTGCACTCCGATCCGCTCCTCACCCGCCCCACCCTCGTCCACACCGGGCTGCTCGCCCAGGCGGTGGATGGCCTGAAGCGCAGCGCCACGTCTCCCGCCGACATGTGGCGCCTGCTGACCGAGAACTACATCGTCGACCTCGACGCGGTCGCCGCCTTGATGCCGGTGTCCGAGCCCGAGCCTGTCTGGCTCTCCGCCCGGGACTGATGCGGCAAGGTCACAGCCACGATCGATGCTGTCGATCTGGCACGGCCCCTGCAAAGACACCGTCGCGACCAAGCCCAACGTCGGCAAGCCGAAGCTCATCAAGAGAAACGTCGTTACGAGGAACGCCCGGACAAGAAACACGCGGTGGCTCGAACGCCCGAGCACCCCGCGGACCTGTCGATCACCCGAACTCGAGGTCCGTCATGTCCGATCTGTTGTCCGTTGCCCTCGTCTGCGCCGGCACGCTCCTGGCGCAGGATTGCTCCCGCGAGACCGCGCTCGACGTCATCGTCTCGCCGGCGCGCACCCCGATGGAATGCGTCATGCACGCGCAGACCATGGCCGCCGCGGCCGGTCTGCCCGGCGGCGACCACCGCTATCTCAAGATCTCCTGCGAGCACCGCCGCACCGAGGGCGAACCCGTGTTCGTCGCGCGGCGGTCGTCCTGATCCCGCCTCAGCCGATCGCTGTCAGGGTGTCGCCGACGGCGAGCATGCCGCCGGCGATCACCTCGGCGTAGACGCCGCAATCGCGGTGGCCGAGATGCGCATCGATCGCCCAGGGGATGTCGAGGTCGCGCGCGCCGCTGACCGGGTCGACGTTGGTCGCTGCGCAACGCACGGTGCGCTTCGTCAACTTCAGGCGTAGGCCGCTCGGCGCCTCCAGCACGCGGCCGACCATCTCCAGCTCGGCCCAGGGCGCGAGCCCTTCGACGTGGAGGTTGCCGCGGAAGCGCAGCGGGTCGACCGGAGCGCCGACGTATTCCTCGACCGCGCGGACGCTCGCGAGGTTGATCAGCGAGACGTATCCGATCTTCGAATCGGTGAAGCGGTATCCGGTGTGCTCCAGCGCCGCGAGCACCCGAGGCTCCCCGCGCAGGGCGTCGGGCAACCGACGCCGCATCAGGTCCTCCAGCGACGCCCGGCCCGCCGCGGTGTCGAGCTTGGCGACGATCGTCTCGCCGTCCGCCTCGACGGTGAGCGTCGCCGTGGCGTCGTCGTAGCGCGTGCGCAGGCGGGCCAGCGCCTCGTCGCGCATCAGCATCAGGTACTTCGTCTTAGGCTGGTGCCGCGGCGCAACCGGGTCGAAGCCGGAATCGCCGTTCTCGATGGCGTAGAGCCTGTCGCCCGGAAAGTAACCCGACGTCTCCAGCACCGTTCGCTCCAGCGGCTCGGGGCTGAACCCCTTCACGGGGTAGCGGTAGAGGGCGGACAGCGTCGTCGTCATGCCCGCACCGTGACCTGGATCTTCGCCGGGATGCAAGGGGGCGTCACCCTCTTGTGGTGCGCAATTACAACACCACATCCCTGTGACCGGCGGCCTTCGGCGCCGGGGCTTTCTGCGGCGGTTTCCGCCGGGGAGGCGACGTCTCGGGCCGACACCGTGCCTTCTAGGGCGGCGGAGGCCGAAGCGGTAGGATGAAGACACGCATGAATTTTGAAAAATACACCGAGCGCGCTCGCGGCTTCGTCCAGGCGGCGCAGAACCTCTCGATGCGCGAGGGCCATCCCCAATTACAGCCGGGCCACCTGCTGAAGGTCCTGCTCGACGACCCCGAGGGCCTGTGCGCGGGCCTGATCGACCGCGCCGGCGGCCAGTCGCGCGTTGCGCTGGCGCAGGTCGAGGCGTGGCTCGCTAAGCAGCCGAAGGTGTCCGGCAACGCCAGTCAGCCGCAGGCGACCCGCGATCTGGTCCGCCTGTTCGACACCGCCGAGAAGGCCGCCGAGAAGGCGGGCGATTCCTACGTCACCGTCGAGCGGCTTCTGCTCGCGATCGCCGTCGAGAAGGACACCGAGGCCGGCAAGGCGCTCGTCTCCGCCGGCGTGACGCCGGCCTCGCTCAACGGCGCGATCAACGCCCTGCGCAAGGGCCGCACCGCGGACAACGCCTCGGCCGAGAACGCCTACGACGCCCTGAAGAAGTACGCCCGCGACCTCACGGAGGCGGCGCGCGAGGGTAAGCTCGACCCGGTGATCGGCCGCGACGAGGAGATCCGCCGTACGATCCAGGTGCTGTCCCGCCGGACCAAGAACAACCCGGTGCTGATCGGCGAGCCCGGCGTCGGCAAGACGGCGATCGTCGAGGGGTTGGCGTTGCGCATCGTCGACGGCGACGTGCCCGAGAGCCTGAAGGACAAGAGCCTGCTCGCCCTCGACCTCGGCGCACTGATCGCGGGCGCGAAATTCCGCGGCGAGTTCGAGGAGCGGCTGAAGGCGGTGCTGTCCGAGGTGACGGCGGCGGCCGGCGGCATCATCCTGTTCATCGACGAGATGCACACCCTCGTCGGCGCCGGAAAGGCCGACGGCGCCATGGACGCCTCGAACCTGCTCAAGCCCGCGCTCGCCCGCGGCGAGCTGCACTGCGTCGGCGCGACCACACTCGACGAGTACCGCAAGCACGTCGAGAAGGACGCGGCGCTGGCCCGCCGCTTCCAGCCGGTCTTCGTCTCGGAGCCCACCGTCGAGGACACGGTGTCGATCCTGCGCGGGATCAAGGAGAAGTACGAGCAGCACCACGGCGTCCGCATCCAGGATTCGGCCCTGGTCGCCGCCGCCACGCTGTCGAACCGCTACATCACCGATCGCTTCCTGCCCGACAAGGCGATCGACCTGATGGACGAGGCCGGCTCGCGCCTGCGCATGCAGGTCGACTCGAAGCCCGAGGAGCTGGACAACCTCGACCGCGAGATCGTGCGCCTGAAGATCGAGGGCGAGGCCCTGAAGAAGGAGACCGATTCGGCTTCGCGCGACCGGCTCGCCCGGCTCGAGCGGGAGTTGGCCGACCTCGAGGAGCAGTCGGCCACCATTACCTCGCGGTGGAAGGCGGAGAAGGACAAGCTCGGCGCCGCCGCCGAACTGAAGAAGAAGCTCGACGAGGCGCGCAACGACCTGGCCTCCGCCCAGCGTCAGGGCCAGTACCAGCGCGCGGGCGAGCTCGCCTACGGCGTGATCCCCGGGCTGGAGAAGCGGCTCGCCGAGATCGAGGCGGCGGCCGAAGGCGCGGTCGCGCGCGACGGGATGGTCGAGGAGGCGGTGACGCCGGCTCACATCGCGGGCGTCGTCTCCCGCTGGACCGGCGTGCCGGTGGACAAGATGCTGGAGGGCGAGCGCGACAAGCTGCTCGCGATGGAGGACGCGATCGGCAAGCGGGTCGTCGGGCAGCGCGAGGCGGTGGAGGCGGTCTCGACCGCGGTCCGCCGCGCGCGCGCCGGCCTGCAGGACCCGAACCGGCCGATCGGCTCTTTCATGTTCCTCGGGCCGACCGGCGTCGGCAAGACCGAGCTGACAAAGGCGCTCGCCAACTTCCTGTTCGACGACGACACCGCCTTGGTGCGCATCGACATGTCCGAATACATGGAGAAGCACTCCGTGGCCCGGCTGATCGGCGCGCCCCCCGGCTATGTCGGCTACGAGGAGGGCGGCGCGCTCACCGAGGCGGTGCGGCGCCGTCCGTATCAGGTCGTCCTGTTCGACGAGATCGAGAAGGCGCATCCGGACGTGTTCAACGTCCTGCTGCAAGTGCTCGACGACGGGCGCCTGACGGACGGACAGGGCCGCACGGTCGACTTCCGGAATACGCTGCTGATCATGACCTCGAACCTCGGCGCCGAGTACTTGGTTGCGCAGCGCGACGGCGAGGACACCGACGCGGTTCGGGACGACGTGATGGGCGTGGTGCGCAACCACTTCCGGCCGGAGTTCCTGAACCGGATCGACGAGATCATTCTGTTCCACCGCCTCAAGCGGGCGGAAATGGGGGCGATCGTCGACATCCAGCTCGTCCGGCTGCAGAAGCTGCTCGACGAGCGCAAGATCGCCCTCGACGTGGACGCCGAGGCGCGCGCCTGGCTCGCCGACCGCGGCTACGACCCGGCCTACGGGGCGCGACCGCTGAAGCGCGTGATCCAGAAGACGGTGCAGGACCCGCTGGCGGAGCTGTTGCTGTCGGGCAAGATCCACGACGGCGAGAGCGTGCCGGTCGGGGTCGGCCCGTCCGGGCTCGTCATCGCCGGCACCTCCCCCGAGCCGCGCCGGCGGCCCGAGAACGTGACCCTGAACTGAGGTTCGGATCGCACCCCGCCCCGGCCGCTCGGATCGAGCGGCCGGGGCTTTTCTTTGCGCCGCCGCGCGGCGACACTGGGCCGACATGAGCGACTTGACCTACGCCATCGGCGACATCCACGGCTGCGCCGACCTGCTCGACGCGCTCCTCGCCCGCATCGAGACCCATGCGGCGGGACGCCCGCATCGCCTCGTCTTCCTCGGCGACTACATCGACCGCGGGCCGGACAGCGCCGGTGTTTTGCGGACGATCAGCCGCCTGCATTGGAGCGATCCCGAGCGGGTCGCCTGCCTGATGGGCAACCACGAGGCGATGCTGCTCTCGGCCCTGACGACGCCCGGCGCCGACGACCTCTGGCTCCGAAACGGCGGCGCCGAGACCCTGGCCTCGTTCGGCGTCGACGAGGCGGCGGCGATCCCTGGCGACGTGCTCGACTGGATCGAGGCGCTGCCGACGATGCATGCGGACGCCGAACGCTGGTACGTCCACGCCGGCTTCCGGCCCGGGACCGACCCGGAGACCTCGGACGCGCAAGACCGCCTCTGGATCCGAGAGCCCTTCCTCTCCGAAGATTGCGATTTCGGCCGGCATGTCGTCCACGGCCACACGCCGCAACACTCCGGCACGCCCGATCGCCGCCGCTTCCGCACCAATCTCGACACCGCCGCCGTCTACGGCGCCGCGCTGACGGCGGGCGTCTTTTCGGACGTACAGGGGCCGGCCGTGGAGTTCCTGCAGGTGCGGGCGGGCTAAAAGCCTACCGCGTCGCCACGACCCGCGCCGGGTTGCCGACCACCGTCGCGCCGGCAGGCAAGTCCCGCGTCACCACGGCGCCGGCGCCGATGACCGCGTCGTCGCCGACGGTGACGCCGGGCAGGATTAGGGCGGCGCCGCCGATCCAGACGTTGGCGCCGATCGCGATCGGGCGCCCGAACTCGAGGCCCGATCGGCGAGTCTCGGCATCGCGCGGGTGGTCGGCAGTCAGGATCTGAACGCCGGGACCGATCTGTGTTCCGTCGCCGATCGTCACCGCGACCACGTCGAGGACGATGCAGCCGAAATTCAGGAACACGTCGGCGCCCAGCGTGATGTTGTAGCCGTAGTCGCAATGGAACGGCGGTCGGACGACGACCCCTGCCCCGACGCCGCCGAAATGCTCCATCAGCAGTACGCGCCGCTCCGCAGGCGATGCGGCCAGCGCTGCGTTGTAGCGCACGAGCCATGCCTTGTTGGCCGCCGCATCTGCCTGAAGCTCGGGGTCGCCCGCGCGGTACAACTCGCCCGCGATCATCTTCTGCTTCTCGGATTTCGGCATCGTGCCTCGCAGTCCGAATGGGTGTTTCGATCGACCCGGCACGGATCCGCCGGCCACGCGACCGTTTTAACGCCTGACGGGCAGGAACGCCGCGACGGCCGCCGACGCCCAGCCCAGCATCAGCAGGATGCCGCCCGACGGCGCGGCCATCGGAAACAGCGGCCGCTGCGCCAGCGCGCGGATCGCTAGGTCGCCGGAGAACAGCGCGAGGCCGAGCACGAGCGCGAAGGCGGCGATCCGCGTGGCCACGGCATGGGTCGCGCCGACGGCGGCGAGGCCGGCAAGGGCCAGGATCGCGGGGGCGTGGAACAACAAGAACTGCGCTGCGGTCTTCAGGCTGTCGGCGCCGGGGATGTGGGCGGCGGCGGCGCTGGCCGCGACGCCGAGGCCGCCGGCGAGGCAGGCCAGGGCGACGAGGGTGCGGTCAGCCATCGTCGTCGGCATTACGCTCCGCGCTCGGCCATTAGCCGGGCGACGGCGGCCCGAAGCTCGGGCACGCCGCGGTCGTCGCGGCTCGAGGTCAGCAGGATCTGCGGGTAGGCCGCCGGGCGCCGGGCGAGTGCGGCCTGGATGCCGGCGATTCGGGCGTCGATTTCGGACTTCTTCAGGGCGTCGCCCTTCGTTAGCACGATCTGGTAGCTCACTGCCGCCTTGTCGAGCCCGTCGAGCACGTCGGTGTCGATGCCCTTCAGCCCGTGGCGGGAATCGATCAGCATGAAGACCCGCGCAAGGTTGGCGCGGCCCTTGAGGTAGGCGTGGATCAGGTCGGTCCAGGCTTCGACCTTCTCCTTGCCAACCGCGGCGTAGCCGTAGCCCGGCATGTCGACCAGCGTCAGCCGCTCGCCGATCCGGAAGAAGTTGAGCTGCTGGGTCCGGCCCGGCGTGTGCGAGGTGCGCGCGAGCGTGTTGCGCCCAGTGAGCGCGTTGACGAGGCTCGACTTGCCGACGTTCGAACGGCCGGCGAAGGCGATCTCGACGCCGTCCATCGCCGGCAACGTGCCGAGTGAGGGCGCCGCGGCGACGAAGTCGGCGGCGCCTGCGAACAGCAGGCGCCCGCTCTCGGCGAGCGCCGCGTCCTCTTGCTCCTGCTGTGTCACGTCAGCTCTTCGCAGGCGCGGTCTTGCTGCCGCGCTTGAACGTGTTCCGCAGGTTGTCCCACAGCTCCACCTTCACACCGTTGCGGCGCATGATGACGTATTGCTGCGTCACCGAGAGTGTGTTGTTCCAAGCCCAGTAGATCACAAGTCCGGCCGGGAAAGAGCCGAGCATGAAGGTGAAGACGATCGGCATGAATGTAAAGATCTGCGCCTGCACCGGGTCCGGCGGGGCGGGATTCATCTTCATCTGCACGAACATCGTCACACCCATGATGATCGGCCAGATGCCGAGGTGGACGAAGTCGGGCGCCGCGAACGGCAGCAGGCCGAACAGGTTGACGATGCTGGTCGGATCGGGCGCGGCCAGGTCCTGGATCCAGCCGAAGAACGGCGCGTGGCGCATCTCGATGGTAATGAACAGCACCTTGTACAGCGCGAAGAAGACCGGGATCTGCACCAGCACCGGCCAGCAGCCGGCGACGGGATTGATCTTCTCTTTCTTATACAACTCCATCATCGCTTGTTGCTGTTTCATCTTATCGTCTTTGTACCGCTCCCGGATGGAGGCCATCTCGGGCTGCACGGCCTTCATCTTGGCCATGGAGACGTAGGAGCGGTTGGCGATCGGCAGGAACAGGAGCTTGAGGCAGAAGGTCACGATCAGGATCGCGACGCCAAAGTTGCCGAGGAGGTGGAAGAAGAAGTCCAGCGCCCGGAACATCGGCTTGGTGATGAAGTGGAACCAGCCCCAGTCGATCATCAGGTCGAACTGCTTGATGCCGAGGTTCTTCTCGTAGCCGTTGATCGTGTTGACCTCCTTGGCGCCGGCGAACAGGCGCTGGGTGGTCGAGGCGGTGGCGCCGGGTTCGACGCTGCGGCCGTCGCCGCGCACGCTGGCCTGGTAGATCTTGGTCGCGCCGTCGGTGCGCTCGGTGAACGCGCCGGTGTAGGCCGCGCCCTGGTCGGGGATCGCGGCGGCGGCCCAGTACTTGTCGGTGATGCCGACGAAGCCGCCGGTGACGTTCGCCCACGCCTTGCCCTTGGTGTTGGCGCCGCCGTAGGCGGGCTCCTTGGCGAGGTGGTCGTAGGTGTATTCCTGCAGGCCGTCGCCGCCGAGCACGCCGATCATGCCCTCGTGGAGCACGTAGTAGCCCTGGGTGTGCGGCTTACCCCAGCGCGAGACGAGGCTGTAGGGAAAGAGCGTGACCGCGTTCGCACCCTTGTTCTCGACCTCGTCGCGGACCGTGAACATGTACTTGTCGTCGACGGCGAGGATGCGCTTGAACACGAGGCCCGCGCCGTTGTCCCACGACAGCGTCACCGGCATGTTCACGCCCAGCGTCTGCCCGTCGGCGGTCCACACCGTGTCGTTGGTCGGCAGCGGACCCGCGTTGGCGCCGACCCAGCCGAACTCGGCGTAGTACGGCGCCTCGGTGCCTGCCGGCGACAGCAGGACGATTTCGGGGCTCTTGTCGTCGACGGTCTCGTGGTAGTTCTTCAGCGAGATGTCGTCGATGCGGCCGCCCTTGAGGGCGACCGAGCCGGCGAGCGCCGGGGTCTCGATCTTGATGCGCGGCGAGCGGGCGAGCGCCTCGGTGCGGCCGATCGGGCCGGTGGCCGCGTTGGGCAGGGTGCCGGCCACCGGGGCGGCCGGGCCGCCCTCCTTCGGGCTGGGCGACGGCACGCCGTCAGGCGTCACGCCCGGGCTCTGCTGGGCGGCCTGGTTCTGCAGGTTGGCTTGGCGCTGCTGCTCGACGCGCGGAGCGGCGACGAAGTAGTTCCACCCGAGCAGCACCACCAGCGACAGGGCGATGGCCACGAACATGTTCGTCTTGTCATTGCCCATCGGGGCCACCGTCGCACGCGTTCGAGGTTGCTGAGGGCGCACGGGCTGGTGCCGCAGCGCGATCGGAAGGTCGGGACGTCGAAGGGCCCTTGCCGCGGCCCTTCGCGGCGCCGGGCTTGGGCGGGCGCGGCGGACGGGCATGCGCGTTCGGCCCACGGGGCTTGGCCACCGCGGGGATCGCCCGGCGCAGGTCGTCCTTTAGGGTGTCGAACGCGGCGTCGATCGCCGGACGGCGGGCGATCAGCACGACGTCGGCCGGGACCGCACCGAGCTCGGGGCCGAGTTCGGCGACCGCGGCGCGGAGGCGCCGGCGGATGCGGTTGCGCTCGGTGGCATGGCCGACCCGCTTGGTGATCGTGAAGCCGAGATGGAGGCCAGCGATCGATTCGCCGTCCCGGACCTCGCCTGCGTCGCGCACGCGACCCTGCGCCGTCAGGCGCTCCGTGTGGAAGCGGCGCCCGTCGGCCGCCGCCAGGAAGTCGGGCCGCCGCCTCAGACGTGACACCGTCGGCGAGTTGACCGCGGGCGCGAGGGTGGCCGGCGAGTCCGTTGTAGGCATGGGAAGCTCGGCCTCGCTCACGCCTCGGGCACCATCCGCGCCGCGAAGGGCGGCGCGACGGTCACGCTCAGGCCGAGAGCTTCTTGCGGCCGTGCGCGCGACGGCGGGCGATGACCTTGCGGCCGCCGGCGGTGGCCATGCGGGCGCGGAAGCCGTGACGGCGCTTACGGACGAGACGGCTCGGCTGGTAGGTTCTTTTCATGGCTCTGCAAGCCTCCAAAGGTCGAGGCGCGTTCGCGGGCGGCTATCGCCGCACCCGACCTTCACGCGTCTTTAAAGTGTGAATACACATGCGGACGGCGCCCGAACGGAGCGCCATCGCGACTGCGCGGCTTATGGCGGATGGGATTTACCGAGTCAACGTTTCGGCGGGCTTCCCAATGCCCGACGCGCGCCTCAGTGCCCCTCGAACTCCATCAGGGTCCGCACGGGCACGTCGAGCTCGCGCAGCTTCTGCGCGCCGCCGATCTCGGGCAGGTCGATCACGAAGCAGGCCGCGACCACCTCGGCGCCGATCTGGCGCAGCAGGTTGACCGCGGCGGTGGCGGTGCCGCCGGTGGCGATCAGGTCGTCCACGAGGAGCACCCGGTCGCCGGGCTTGATCGCGTCGACGTGGATCTCGAGCTCGTCGGTGCCGTATTCGAGGGTGTAGGCGATCGAGACGGTCTTGTGGGGCAGCTTGCCCTTCTTGCGTACCGGCACGAAGCCCGCCGAGAGCTGGTGCGCGACCGCGCCGCCGAGGATGAAGCCGCGGGCCTCGATGCCCGCGACCTGATCGATCCGTCCGCCCGCGTAGGGGTGCACCAGGGCGTCCACCGCCCGGCGGAAGGCGCGCGGGTCGCTGAGCAGCGTGGTGATGTCCCGGAACACGATGCCGGGCTTCGGATAGTCGGGAATCGAGCGGATCGAATCCTTCAGGGCGATGTGGCGGCGTTCCATGCCGGGCGGGCCTTCCTCGTGATGATCGGCGGCTTAGAGCAGATGGCGCGGAATCTGGCCAGTTCGCGGCTCAGCCGTTGACCTTGCGCAGGATGGCGACGAGCTCGCGGTGCAGGCCCTCGTTGCCGCAGGCCACCGATTTCGCGGCGAGCGGCTCCGAGGCGCCGTCGGCGGAGGTGACGAAACCGCCGGCCTCGCGCACCAGGATGATGCCGGCGGCGATGTCCCAGGTCTGCAGGTCGCGCTCCCAGTACAGGTCGAGCCGGCCGCAGGCGACGTAGGCGAGGTCGAGGGCCGCCGACCCCATCCGCCGCGTGCCGCCGGAGACCGCCATCACCGCGGCGACCTCGCGCAGCAGGCGGGGATGGTTGCCGCGCCCGAGATAGGGCGTGCCGTAGGCGGTGAGCGCGTCGGCCATGTCGACCCGGCCCGAGACCCGCAGACGCCGGTTGTTGAGGTAGGCGCCCTTGCCGCGCTCGGCGACGAACAGCTCGTCCTTGACGGGATCGTAGATCACGCCCGCGACCACCTGGCCCTCGCGCTCGAGCCCGACCGAGATCGCGAAGTGCGGGATGCCGTGCAGGAAGTTCGAGGTGCCGTCGAGGGGGTCGACGTGCCAGACGTGGCTCCTGTCGGTGCCCTCGACGACGCCGGACTCCTCCAGCACCATGCCGTAGCCCGGCCGCGCCTTGGTCAGGGCGTCGCGCAGGGTCTCCTCGGCCTTGCGGTCGGCCGCCGAGACGAAATCGCCGGGGCCCTTTCGCGAGACCTGCAGGTTCTCGATCTCGCCGTAGTCGCGCCGCAGCCCCTTCGAGGCCTTGCGCACGGCGTCGACCATCACGGTCATCAAGGGTGAGGAGATCATGTCGAGGGCCTTGAGCGTTCGCGCGTCGTTGGACGCCGCGTTAAACGCTCTGGGGCGTGGAATCGACCCCCGGAACCGGGATGGCAGGCATCCCCGCCGGTCGCGGAGCCGATCACGCCGAACGCCGGCTGCGGTTCTGCCGCGATGTGGTCGGACGGCGCAGGTAGTAAAACTCCAAGTATAAATTCTATCGAGCGTTGCAGTCATATCATCATTGCGAAAAACAATTGATCATCGCAATTTCTATAAAGTTGGTTGTTAACTTTGGTCGACCACAACGCCTGGGAGATACCAGGGGGTCGGCCGGATCATGAGTAATACAGCGCTTTCACGCTGCCTGAGCGTTCTCGCTTCGGCGGCGTTGATCGCCTGCGCCACGGTCGCGCAGGGGCAGAGTCTGGATTCCGCCAAGGCCGCCTACAAGCGGCCGGATCTGATCCCGTTTCCGGAAGAGGCACGGTATTCGCCGCAGACGGCGACGCTCGGCAAGATGCTGTTCTTCGATCCGCGCCTGAGCGGCAAGCAGAACCTCTCCTGCGCCAGCTGCCACAATCCGTCGTTCGGGTTCGAGGTCCCGGTCGCCGGTGCGATCGGTGCGATCGGTGCGACCAACAAGCCCCTCGGGCGCAAGGCGCCCACCGTCCTGAACGCCGCCTGGATTCCGACCCTGTTCTGGGACGGCCGCGCCCCGAACCTGGAAACCCAGGCGATGGGTCCGATCACCGCCGAAGGCGAGATGGACGGGAAGTTCCCGGAGATCATCGGCCGCCTGAACAAGATTCCCGAATACAGCGCCTGGTTCGGCAAGCTGTTTCCCAAGGACGGCGTCACCCAGGACAACATCCTGACCGCGATCGCGACCTACGAGCGGACGGTCGTGGCCGGCACGGCGCCGTTCGATCGCTGGGTCGAGGGCGACGAGAGCGCGATCTCACCGGCCGCGCAACGCGGATTCGACCTGTTCACGGGCAAGGCCGCGTGCGCCGGCTGCCACACGGGCTGGAACTTCACCGACAACAAGTTCCACGACATCGGCATCCCGACCAAGGATGTCGGCCGTGCCGCCTTCTAGCCCGACGACCCGCGGGCGATGCACGCGTTCAAGACGCCGGGCCTGCGCAACCTGACCTACCGCGCCCCCTTCGGCCACGCCGGACAATTCGCCGACCTCGAAGCCGTCCTCGCCTTCTACGAGACGGGCGGCGTCGCACGTCCCTCGAAGTCGCCGCTGATGCGGCCGTTGCGGCTGGAAGCGCAGGAGCGGGCGGACCTTCTCGCGTTCCTGCGCACGCTGACGGCGGAGCAGACCCGGACCGCCCTACCGAACCTCCCGAACTGACGCGACGACGGAACGCCCACCATGTCGATCCGCTACAAGATCCTTCTTCCGCTCCTCGGCTTCATGATGCTGGCGGGCCTCCTGTCCGGTGTCACCGGGCTGGTCGGACTGGATGCCGTGGGCGACCTTTCGCGGGTCGCCGAGCGCACGAACGAAGCGAACGCGGCGAGCCGCGCGGCGCGCGACCGCTTCCACGGTGCCGACGAGCTGGTCGCGCGGGTGACCGCGATGACCGACCTGATCGACATGACGGTGGTCGCCGCCGACTTCACGGCCAAGGGCGACCAGCTCTCGGCCTTGCTCGGGCGGCTCGAAGCGGCCGCGTCGTCGGACCGGATGCGAGCCGTCTCCCACGCGGCCGGGACCGCGGCGACCGCCTGGCGCAGCGATGCGGAGATCCTGCTCGGCCTCCGCCCAGCGCAGGGCGTTCCCACCACGGAACGGATGACGCGCCATCGCCGGCGTTTGACGGAGGCCTTCGACGCCGCCGTGGCCCTGGCCGCCGAGGATGCGCAGGCCGGGATCGCGGCGACCCATCGCGCCACGGTATGGACGATCTGGGCGATGCTCGGGCTCGTCGGCGTCCTCACCCTGGTCGGGGTGACGACGGCCTGGTGGCTCGCCCGGAGCCTGTCGCAGCCCCTGATCCGGCTGACGGCCGACACGGACCGCCTCGCGCGGGGCGACACGGACGTGAAGCTGCTGGCGGCCGCCCGCCGGGACGAGATCGGCGACATCGCCCGGGCGGTGGTGAAGATCCGCGACATGTCGCTGGAGGACGCGGCCCGGCAGCTCGAGACCACCGCGGCCGAACGCCTGCGCGAAGAGGCTGCGCGGCGCCCCATGCTCCACGAACTCGCCGACGGGTTCGAGCGGACCGTCGGGAACATCGTCGCCCGCGTCTCCGATACCGTGGACGGGCTGCAGGCCTCCTCCGATACGATGCGCGCGGAAGTGGAGGGAACCGCCCTGTGCTCGACCCGCGCTGCGGGCGCGGCCCGCGACACCGGCGGCAACGTGGACGCCGCGGTGAACGCGGCCGGCACGATCGGCGCGACGATGGGCGAGATCGGCCGGCAGGTCGATCAGGCGACGGCGATGTCGGCCACCGCCGTGCAGGCCGCATCCCGCACCGAATCCACCATGGCGGCGCTCGACCGCGCGGCGAACCGGATCGGCGACGTGATCGGCCTCGTCTCGACCATCGCGCGGCAGACGAACCTGCTGGCGCTCAACGCCACCATCGAGGCCGCCCGCGCAGGCGAGGCCGGCCGCGGCTTCGCCGTCGTGGCCGCGGAGGTCAAGGAACTCGCATCCCAGACCTCCAACGCCACGGCCGAGATCGACCGGCAGGTCGCCGCGATCCAGGCGGCGACCGGAGACGCCGCCGGGGCGATCCAGGACATCGCCGCCCAAATCCAGGCCATGAACGGCGTGGCGACGAGCATCGCCCACGCCGTGCAGGAGCAGAGTGCCGCCACGCAGGCGATCGTGCGCAGCATGGCCGAAGCCTCGGCCGGCACCGACCAGGTGACGAACGACATCGCCGAGGTCGTCCACTTGGCGGACGGCGCGGGACAGGCGGCGCAATCGGTCGCGGCCGCGGCCGACGCGCTCGCCGGCCAACCCGGCATGCTGCGCGCGGAAGTCCGCCAGTTTCTCGCCGACGTGCGCGCCGCCTGAATCGAGAACGGCGATGTGCTTGCGCGCATCGCCGTTCTCGACCGGTCGCATGCCGGGCATCGAAATGATGCGGCACCGGGCCACCCCGCCGTCGTCGCGGGGCGCCCGATGTGCCTGGAGACGCCTCAGTCGGCCATCGCCGCCTTGAGGTTCTCGTCGACCTTGTCGAGGAAGCCGGTGGTGGAGAGCCACTTCTGCTCCGGCCCGACCAGGAGGGCGAGGTCCTTGGTCATGAAGCCGGCCTCGACGGTGTCGACGCTGACGGTCTCGATCGTCGTGGCGAACTTCGCAAGCTCCGCGTTGCCGTCGAGCTTGGCCCGGTGGGCGAGGCCGCGGGTCCAGGCGAAGATCGAGGCGATCGAGTTGGTCGAGGTCTCCTTGCCCTTCTGGTGCTCGCGGTAGTGGCGCGTCACCGTGCCGTGGGCGGCCTCGGCCTCGACGGTCTGGCCGTCCGGGGTCATCAGCACCGAGGTCATCAGGCCGAGCGAGCCGAAGCCCTGCGCCGCCGTGTCCGACTGCACGTCGCCGTCGTAGTTCTTGCAGGCCCAGACGTAGCCGCCCGACCACTTGAGGCACGAGGCGACCATGTCGTCGATCAGGCGGTGCTCGTAGGTGATGCCGAGCGCCTCGAACTTGCCCTTGAACTCGGCGTCGAACACCTCATGGAACAGGTCCTTGAAGCGCCCGTCATAGGCCTTGAGGATGGTGTTCTTGGTGGAGAGATAAACTGGGTACTTGCGCGCCAGCCCGTAGTTCAGCGAGGCGCGGGCGAAGTCGCGGATCGACTCGTCGAGGTTGTACATCGACATCGCGACGCCGGCCGCGGGGAACTTGAACACTTCCTTCTCGATGACGGTGCCGTCGTCGCCCTCGAACTTGATGGTCAGGCGGCCCTTGCCCGGCACCTTGAAGTCGGTGGCGCGGTACTGGTCGCCGTAGGCGTGGCGGCCGATGACGAAGGGCTGCGTCCAGCCCGGCACGAGGCGGGGCACGTTCTTGCAGATGATCGGCTCGCGGAAGATCACGCCGCCGAGGATGTTGCGGATCGTGCCGTTGGGCGAGCGCCACATCTCCTTGAGCTTGAACTCCTCGACGCGCTGCTCGTCGGGGGTGATCGTGGCGCACTTCACGCCGACGCCGTGGCGCTTGATCGCCTCGGCCGCGTCGACCGTGACCTTGTCGTTCGTGGCGTCGCGATGCTCGACGCCGAGGTCGTAATAGTCGAGGTCCAGGTCGAGATAGGGGTGGATCAGCTTGTTCTTGATCTCGGACCAGATGATTCGCGTCATCTCGTCGCCGTCGAGCTCGACGACGGGCTTCGCCACCTTGATCTTGTCCATGAGCCACTGCCTTCCGTAGAAATCCGGGCGGACCCCATGCAAATGCCGTGCGGCCGCGGGGCGGGTCATAGCGCGGGCCTTTCCCGGACGAAAGCCGGGGGCGCGGACAGGCCGCCGGGGCTGTCATGCGCGCCGGGCCGTGCGGCGCGAGGGGTGGACATCCGGCGCCGCGGCTGAAATCAGCGCGCATCCATCGAGCGTCAGGAGCAACCATGAGCGAGCGCATCATCCTGCGGGCCGGCGAGGCGCTGGTCGCCGGCGGGCCCCCGAACACGGCTGCCGAGCCCGAGGTGATCATCGGCGAGCTCGACGGGCCGGTGGGCACCGCGCTCGCCACGCTGACCGGCGACCAGGTCGTCGGCCATTCCCGCGTCTTCGCCCTGCTGAACACCGACATCATGGTGCGCCCGGTGACGCTGTGCGTCTCCAAGGTCAGCGTCACGGAATCGAAGTACACCTCGATACTGATGGGCACGGTGCAGTTCGCCATCGCCAACGGCGTGCTCGACGCGGTGCGCGCCGGCTACATCCCCAAGGACAAGGCCAACGACCTCGGCATCATCTGCTCGGTCTGGCTCAGCCCGGGCGTGATCGAGGCCGAGACCGTCGACCACAAGGCGCTGTTCGACATCCAGCGCCGCGGGATGACGGAAGCGATCCGCAAGGCGATGACCAACGAGCCCTCGATCGAATGGCTCCTCGAGAACCAGGACAAGATCGTGCACAAGTATTATCAGATGGGTCTGGACGGGAAGATCTGAGCGCCGCGAACGAGGGCCTCCGTCCGCTCGGAGGTCCTTCCGCACGGCGGACGTCCGTGCGAGAGGCCCGCGCATGAGCGTCCCCGTCGTCATCCTCGTCGAACCGCAGTTGGCCGAGAACATCGGCATGACCGCCCGCGCGATGGCGAATTTCGGGCTGTCGGAGCTGCGGCTCGTCGCGCCGCGGAACGGCTGGCCGAAGAAGGGCATGCGCGAGGCCGCCTCCGGCGCGACGCACGTGCTCGACGCGGCAAAGGTCTACGCGACGCTCCCCGAGGCCGTCGCCGACCTGAACGTCCTGTTCGCGACGACCGCGCGGGAGCGCGGGCAGATGAAGCGCGTCCTGCTGCCCGACGTCGCCATGGCGGAGGCGAACGTGCGGATCGCGAATTCCGAAAAGGTGGGCGTGATGTTCGGGCGCGAGCGCATCGGGCTCCTGAACGACGAGGTGTCGCTGGCCGACGCCATCGTCACCTTCCCCGTGAGCGAGGAATTTCCCTCGCTCAACCTCGCGCAGGCGGTTCTGCTGGTGGGATACGAGTGGCGCCGCGCGGCGGGCCTGGCCCAGGCCCCCTTCACCGGCGAGATTCGCGCGCCGCAGGCGACCCGCGAGGCGCTGCTCTCGCTGTTCGAGACCCTGGAGGCGACGCTCGCCCGCGCCGGCTTCTATCCGCCGGAAAAGCGCGAGAGCATCGCCCGCAACATGCGCGACCGGCTCCACCGCATGAGCCTGACCGAGCAGGACGTGCGCACCTTTCGCGGTGCGCTGAAGGCGCTGGAACGCGGTGCCCGGCGCCGGCCGGACGGGGCTGCTTAAAGCAATCTCCAGCGCGGTGGATGCCGGCTCGCGTCGAGACGATGCGACCCCACGACGAGAGAGAGCGTTTTCCGTGATCCGGAGATCAGGGATGACGCCCTAGCCACGCTCGGCGGGCTTGCGCGCCGTGGCGGCGCGGGTCGATTGCGCGGCGAGGCTGCGCAGCGAGGCGAGGTTGGCGGCGACCTCCGCCGGCGGCAGGTCGCGCCGCAGGATCGCCTCGGCCTCGTCGAAGCGGCCCTTCAGGCCGAGCACCAGCGCGAGGTTGCCGCGCACCCGCGCATCCGCGCCCGGTCGTGAAACGGCGACGCGCATCGTCTCCTCCGCCCGGTCGAGCTGGCGCGCCAGGGCGTAGGACAGGCCGAGATTGGACAGCACCGAGGGCTCGTCCGGCCGGATTTTCAGGGCGGCGTCGTAGAAACCCTGCGCGCGGGCGTGGTCGCCGAGCTGGTCGGCGACGGAGCCCTGCGCCGAGAGGATGCGCCAATCCGGCTGGGCCGGGGAATGGGCGTTCTGCAGCACCTCCTGCGCCTCCTGCAGCCGCCCGACCTCCACCAGGGACTTGCCGTAGGCGCCGAGCACCGCCGTGTTGCGCGGGTTGCGAAGCGCCGCCTGCTGCAGCACCGCGCTCGCCTGGGCGCGCTGGTCGCTGGCCCGCAGCGCCTGCGCGTAGCGCATCGCGGTGCCGAGGTCGTTGGGGTTGGCCGCGTAGGATTCCGCGAGCGCCTCGGTCTGCCCGGCCGAGGGGCGCGCGCCGTTGATCGAGCCGGTGGTCTCCGGCGAGCGCGACTGGCAGCCCGCGGCCACGAGGGTGACCAGGCAGGCGGCGATCAGCCGGGGTGCCGAGTTCCGTGCGAACGTGGCCGCAACCGGCCGGGAGGCCGCGATCATGGAATGCTCCGTCGAGGTCGGGCGGGTTCTTCCCGCACCCGACGGGACGGTGATAGAGCGTTAACCCTAACCCAGGGTTAAACGCCCCGGCCGGCCAGGACCGCATGACCGACACCGCACCGTCCATCCCTCCGTTGTTGCCGGCCGGTACTCCCGGCATCCCGGTCACGCTCGTCGCCAAGGCCGGCTGGCCGGCGACCGAGGCGGGGCTGGAGGCGTCGCAGAGGACCTATGCGGCGGCGACCGGCTTCACCGCGAAAGCCGGCCAGCTCGCGCTTCTGCCGGCCGCCGACGGCAGCTTCGCCCGCGTCCTGTTCGGCCTCGGCGCGACGGACGAGGCCGGCCACGACCGGCTGTCGGCCGGCAAGCTCCCCGGCCTGCTCCCGCCCGGCGCCTACGCGCTGGCGCAGGTCGCGGGCGATGCCGCCGCCGAGGCCGCGCTCGCCTGGCTGCTCGGCGCCTACCGCTTCTCGCGCTATCGCTCCGCCGGGCCGGAGCAACCGCGCCTCGTCGCGCCCGACGGCGTCGCCGCCGGCGAGGTCGGTCGCATCGCCGCCGCGGTCGCCCTCGGGCGCGACCTCGTCAACACGCCCGCCAACGACCTCGGCCCGGCCGAGATCGAGGCGGCGGCGCGGGCGTTGGCCGGGCGCCATGGCGCTACGGTGTCCGTGATCGCCGGCGCCGAGCTCGAACGCGACTTCCCGCTGGTCCACGCGGTCGGCGCCGCCTCGACCCGCCAGCCCCGTCTCATCGACCTGAGCTGGGGGCCGGAAGACGCACCGCGCGTGACCCTCGTCGGCAAGGGCGTCGCCTTCGACACCGGCGGCCTCGACATCAAGCCGTCGGCCGGCATGCTGCTGATGAAGAAGGACATGGGCGGCGCGGCCGCGGCGCTGGCCGCCGCCGACATGGCGATGGGCGCCGGCTTGCGCCTGCGCCTGCGGCTGCTCATCCCGGCGGTGGAGAACGCGATCTCCGGCGAGGCCTTCCGCCCCGGTGACGTGATCCGCAGCCGGGCCGGGCTCACCGTCGAGATCGGCAACACCGACGCGGAGGGCCGCCTGATCCTCGCCGACGCGCTGGCGCTGGCCGACGCCGAGGCGCCCGACCTGTTGATCGACTTCGCGACGCTCACCGGCGCCGCCCGCGTGGCGCTCGGTCCCGACCTGCCGGCCTACTTCACCGAGGACGACGCGCTCGCCGCCGCGTTCGAGGCGGCGGGCCGGGCGGCGATCGACCCGGTCTGGCGCCTGCCGCTGCACGCGCCCTATGCGAGCCTCCTCGCCTCGAAGGTCGCCGACCTCAACAACGTCTCGGGCGGCCCCTTCGCCGGGGCGATCACCGCCGCCCTGTTCCTGCGCCGCTTCGCCCCGAACACGAAGCGCCACGTGCACGTCGACCTCTACGGCTGGAACCCCTCGACCAAGCCCGGTCGCCCGGAAGGCGGTGAGGTGCAGTCCGCGCGGCTGGTCTACGCGCTGCTGAAGGAGCGCTACCCGGCGTGACGGAGGGCTTGGGCCGAACCCAGGCGACGCGCGGCCGGCATCGTCCCGTCGGATGCACGGCACCGATGACGATCACAGATCCTGCGCCGCCGGGCGACGGGACCCGGAGGAGGCCCCGCCATGCCCACTAAACCGATCAAGGGACCGGCCTCGTACTTCCCATCCATCGAGAAAAAATACGGGCGCCCGGTGAGCGCGTGGCAGCAGATCGTGCGGGACAAGCTTCCAGCCAAGCACATGGATCTGGTCGCGATGCTGAAGAGCGATCACGGCTTGGGTCACGGGCACGCCAACGCGATCGTGGCGTCCGTCCTGGCGGCGGAGAAGGCCTGAACGCCCTCATCCCGCCAGCGGCAACCCTGTCTCGATCAGCCGCGCCCAGAGCGAGGCCCCGAGCGGGGCGGCGGCATCGCAGAAGTCGTAATGCGGGTGGTGCAGCGCGGCGCTGTCGCCGTTGCCGAGGAACAGGTAGGCGCCGGGGCGGCGGCCGAGCATGTAGGAGAAGTCTTCCGCCGCCATCATCGGCGCCACGGCGCGGTCG
The DNA here is from genome assembly GCF_008039475.1 of Methylobacterium sp. WL12. Classification (NCBI taxonomy): domain Bacteria; kingdom Pseudomonadati; phylum Pseudomonadota; class Alphaproteobacteria; order Hyphomicrobiales; family Methylobacteriaceae; genus Methylobacterium; species Methylobacterium sp. WL12. Next base: position 53,121 of record NZ_VRUW01000028.1, read on the forward strand.
ACCCGGCCCTCCCCAACGAGGCCCGCGGCGACGTCGGCCATGAAGGCGGCCTCCGCGGGGTGGTTCTCCGTCACCGGATAGCTCGATCCGAAGTCGACGCCGCCGACGGCGCCGAAGCCGGCCGAGACCTGCTCGACGATGGCCACGATCCGCGCCTTCGTCGCCGCGCGCACCTCGGTGGAGAGCGCACGCATGGTGCCGCGCATCGTCACCGTCTGCGGCAGGACGTTGAAGGCCTCGCCCGCCTCGAGCGCGCAGACCGAGACCACCGCCGATTGCAGCGGGTCGATGTTGCGCGAGACGATCGATTGCAGCGCGATCACCACGTGGCTCGCCACCAGCACGCTGTCGATCGCGTTCTGCGGGAGGGCTGCGTGGCCGCCGCGCCCCTCGATCGTCAGGGTGAAGCGGTCGGTCGAGGCCATGATCGGGCCGGGGCGGATGGCGAACCGCCCGAGCGCGAGACCGGGGATGTTGTGCATGCCGTAGACCGCATCGATGCCGAAGCGCTCCATCAGGCCGTCCTCGACCATCGCCTCGCCGCCGCCGCCGCCCTCCTCCGCCGGCTGGAAGATCAGCACCGCCGTGCCGTCGAAGGCGCGGGTGGCGGCGAGGTACTTGGCGGCGCCGAGCAGCATCGCGGTGTGCCCGTCATGGCCGCAGGCGTGCATCTTGCCCGGCACGGTCGAGCGGTAGGGAAGGTCGCGCACCTCCTGGATCGGCAGGGCGTCCATGTCGGCCCGCAGGCCCAGGGTGCGGATGCGGTTCGCGCCGTTTCCCGTTCCCCGCCCGCGGACCACCCCGACCACGCCGGTCCGGCCGATGCCGGTGACGACCTCGTCGCAGCCGAAGGCTTCGAGCTTGCCCGCCACGAAGGCGGCGGTGCGCGTCACGTCGTAGAGCAGCTCGGGATGGGCGTGCAGGTCGTGCCGCCACGCCGCCATCTCGTCGGCGAAGGCGTCGATCTCCGGCAGGCTGCCGGTGGATCGATGCGCGGCATCGGCCTCCTGGCCGGAGGTGTCGCCAGCGGGCGGAAAGTCGTTGGAGAAGTGGTGCAGCGCCATGGATCGCGAGGCCTTCGGCTCCGGTCGTCGCGGCCGGCTCGTCTCCCCAGCAAACAGGGGGCCAAGGTCCCGGTCAACGGGCGATCCGGGCCGCGCCGCCTCAGCGGCGTCCGGAACCGCCGTCGTTGTGCGCACGCGTCTGCGCCGCGAGCGCCGCGTCGAGCTTCCGCATCGCCTCGAAGCGCGCGATGTCGGCCTCGACGTCGCGGATCGTCTCCTCGATGAGGTGCTGCTGGATCGCGAGCCGCGGATCGTCCGGGCTCATGTCCTCGCGCTGCCGCAGCCGCAGCACCGCCTGCCGCACCACGCCGTAGACCGCCTCGCGCTCGGCCCGGTTCATGGAGGGCTTGATCGCCTGGGCGACGAGATCGGAGAAGTCCGCCATGCGCGTGAGATCGGGTCCGTTGAAGGCGAGGTCGGGTGAGTCGGTCGAGCGGGGCGCCCGCTCAGATCCGCTGGTCCCTGATCCCGCCGACGATGAGCGACACCGAGCTCCACAGAACGACGAAGCAGAAGAACAGCACCGCGAGCTGGTGCCAGCGCTTCGGATAGAGCGAATCCGTCGGGATCATCGGCGGCACGAAGGCGGTGAGGAAGATGTGCTGCTTGCCGGCCGAGACGCGGGCCTTGTCGAGGATCGTGTTCGCCATCTCGTTCAGCTTCTCGGCGATGGTGCGTTCGACCATCAGGCCCTCGTATTCGAGCAGCGCGTTGGTCAAGGTCGCGCCGCCCGCGGAGCCGCCGTCGGTGGTGAGCTGGTCCTGCAGCCCCTTCATCTGGCTGTCGATCGCGGCCACCGTGGCGGCGAGCACCTGGATCGAGCGCGACTTCTCGTCGAGGTTCGATCCACGCAGCACCTGGAGGTCGTTCTCGGCCTTCAGCTTGTCCTTGCGCAGGGTCATCATCGTCGTCAGCGTGCTCTCCGCCGACTTGATCGGATCGATGATGCCCCAGTGGTTGCGGTAACGCTGGATGTCGAGGGTCGCCTTGCGCAGCCGCTCCTCGGACGCGACCGAATCGACCTCGGCCTGCTTGACCATGTCGGCCTGCGCCCGCCGCGAGATCTCGTTGATCAGCACCTCGGAGCGCGCGATCACGTCCTTGGCGATCGCCAGGGCGTCCTCCGGCGTGAAGGCGCGCACCGACAGCTGGATCACGCCCGAGATCGCGTCGATCCGCGCGAGGACGTGCTCCTGCCAGTACTTGGTCAGTTCCTCGATCGGCTGCGGCGCACGGTATCGCGCCCAGAAGTCGGCTTCCTTGCGCGAGAACATCCGCGACACGCCGAGGCTCTTCTCGACGGCGTCGACCATGGCTTGGCTGTTGATGAAGTCCCGGACGATGTAGCTGTCCTGGCTGTTGTGCTTCTGAATCAGGCTCGTGTACTCGCCGAGCGAGACGTTCTCCATCGGCTCGACGTTGCCGCGCACGGCGAACTGCGCCTCGGCGATGTACTGGTCCGACGCGATCGCGAACAGGTAGAACGCGACCACCGCCGTCGGCAGCAGGACGAACAGGCTGAATCGCTGCACCAGCCGGGCGACGTAGCTCTTGGGCTCGGCGTCGGCTGGGCGCAGGCCGGGCAGGCGCGTCCAGGCGAGGCTCTCGCGGGTGCGCTGCACGAGGGAGCGCCGCTCCGGCGCGCGGATCGGCTCGATCGTCTCCGCGCCGCGGCGAAGCTCGGTCACCGAGCGCTGCGCGACCTGCAGCAGGCCGCGGAGTCGATCGCCTTGCCTGACCTCGTCGACGCTCATCCGTTCCGGTTTCCTGCGCTTTGTCCGTTCGGCCGTGCTGTGTCGGGCAGCTTTTCCGAGCCTTCGGGGAAGCCGCTCGCCCACGATCGGAACGGTGCCGCAATCCCGTTCTTTTCGGCCCTTTTTAAGGCGTCGGGCCTGCCGTGCCCTGGGCGGGCTCGGGCGAATCCGCGCGGTTGCGCGCCGCGCCGCCTCGTCCTACCCGATAGGCGATGAAACCGGACCCCGCCGACCGCACGCCGCCCCCAACCGTCCGCACCGCGAAGGCGAAGTTTTCGGAGGTCGTCGCCGTCTGCACCAAATGCGCCAAGCGCCAGGGCTTGTCCAAGCGCGCGATCCGCGACCGGGTGAAGGCCGGCCTGAAGCAGGGCGGCTCCGGGGCGAAGCTGCGGGTGGTCGAGACCGGATGCCTCGGCCCCTGCCCGAAGCGCCTCGTCGCCGTCGCCACCGGAGCCAGCGTCGCGGCCGGACGGATCCTGCTGATCGATCCGACGGCGTCGCCGGACGCGATCGTCGCCCTGCTGCTGCCCCCGCGCGCAAACCTGGGCCAAGACGAGCGCGACGACGCCCGCGACACGGCCGCGTGAGCGCGCCGGAACCTCTTCGCGCGGGGCGGCCCGCGCTCGCTCGGGCGCTCCTGCGGCGCCTGCCGCTCGTCGGCACCGTGCTCGGCCTCGGGCTCGCGATCTGGCTCGTCGCCACCAACGATCTCGGCGCCGTCGCCGACGCCTTCGGCCGGATCGGCATCTTCGGCCTCGCCGGCGTCGTGACGATGCGGGCGGCGATCGTGCTGCTCTGCGCGCTGGCGTGGCAGCGCATCCTCGATCGCCTGTCGCCGGCGGGCTTCGGCGCCTTCGCCACCCTGCGGTTCGTGCGCGAGGGCATCAACGTGCTGCTGCCCGTCGCCTCCGTCGGCGGCGACGTGGTCGGCGGCCGGCTGTTGACCTTCTGGGGCGTGGCCGGCCCGCTCGCCGCGGCCTCGATCCTCGCCGACATGCTGTTCCAGGTCGGCACCCAGGCGCTGTTCGCCCTGCTCGGCGCCGGCCTGCTGATGCAGGTCCAGGGCGAGCCGGCGGCCGAACTCGCGAGCTGGGTCTTCAGGGCGCTCGCGGTCGCCGGCCTCGTGCTGGCCGCCTTCTTCGCCTTCCAGCGCACCGGCGCGGCGCGCTTCGTCGAGGCCCGCCTCGGCGCGCTCTCGCGCCGCTTCGTGCGCGAGGCCGAACCGGCGCGCAGCGCGGGCGGCAGCGTGCAGGATGCCCTCGACGCGGTCTGGGGCCGCGGCCGGCGGGCACGGCTTCTGCAATCGATCCTGCTGCACGCGCTGGCCTGGACGCTGGGCGCCGCCGAGATCGCGATCGTGCTCGCCTGCATCGGCGTCGAGGGCGCCACGCTCTCCGAGGTTCTGGTGATCGAGGCCCTGAGCCAGGCGATCAAGTCGGCGGCCTTCCCGATCCCGAGCGGGCTCGGCGTGCAGGAAGGCGGGTTCGTGCTCGTCGGCGCCCTGTTCGGGATCGATCCGGGCACCGCCATCGCCCTGTCCCTCGCCAAGCGCGTGCCCGACGTGGTGCTCGGCCTGCCCGCGCTGATCGTGTGGCAGAACCTCGAGGCGCGCCGCGGCGCCGTGCGCGCCGAGACGCCATGAGCCCGCAAGAGACGCCATGAGCCCGCAAGAGACGCCATGAGCCCACAAGAGACGCCGTGAACCTGCTCGGGCCGCCGGGAAGGCTTGCACGGTCGCCGAACCCGCCCCAGGGTGCCGGCGCCATGACCCCTGCC
>NZ_VRUW01000029.1:0-57643 GCF_008039475.1 Methylobacterium sp. WL12
TGCGGGTCCGCACGATGACGCTGCCGGACGCCTACCAGGACCACGACAGCCCCGACAAGATGTACGCCGAAGCCGGCCTCGACGCCGCCAGCATCGTCAAAAAGGTCGAGGAAATCCTGCCCGAGCGGAAGGCGCGGCCGAGCAACGTCGTCAGCGTCGGTCGCCGCCCGCGCTGAGCGCCGGCCGACCGACGCTCAGTCCGCCTCGCCCTGCATCGCCCGGCGCTGGCGGTCGAGCTCGTCGCTGTAGCGCTTCAGCGTGTGGCTCTCGGTGAGCATGCCGATCACCCGCCGGTCGTCGAGCGTGTCGACGACCGCCAGGGCCTCGCTCTCGGTGCGATCGAAGGCCGCCGACGCCTCCTTGGCGTTGAGTTCCGGTGTCAGCACGTCGTTGGGGTGATGCAGGATTTCGGCGAGTGGCGCCGGCGTGCCGGCCTCGTCGCGCGTAGCGGCGTGTGCCTCGGGCACCAGGACGATGCCGGCATAGCGCCCGGCTTCATCGACCACGATCACCCGCGATGGCGAGCCGAGCGGGTGGGCGCGCAGGAAGGTCGCCATCGGCGTGTCGAGGGGAATGGTGCGCACGTCCTTGCGCATCAGCCGGCCGACCGTGAGGCTGCGGATCCAGCCGACGTCGTGGGCGCTGCGGATGCTCTCGCCGCGCAGGTGGAAGCGCCACGTCGCGAAGGAATAGCCGAAGGTCTTCCGCACGGTGAGCGAGGAGGCGATCACCGCGACCAGGACGAGGCCGGTGATCGGCAGGCTGCCGGTCACCTCCAGCGCCAGGAACGTCATGGTGAGCGGGCCGCCGATGACGGCCACCGCGAGCGCGCTCATGCCGATGACCGCGTAGGCGAGCGGCGTCAACCCGAAGGCGGCGAGCCCCGGGATCACCTCGGGCGCGACCGTCGCGAACAGCTTGCCCGCGAGCGCCCCGAGGAACAGCGAGGCGAAGAACAGGCCGCCGCGGAACCCCGACCCGATCGAGATCGCCGAGGCCGTCGCTTTGCCGACGAACAGCAGCGCGAGCGCCACCGTGCCGTAGCCTTCGGCGCCGTCCGCAAAATGCACGTGCAGGGCGCCGTGGCCGCCGGACAGGACCTGCGGGCCGATCGCGAGGGCGAGCGCCCCGACGCAGAGCCCTCCGAGCGCGGGTCCTGCCGCCCGCGGGATGCGCGTCGCCGCCACCCCCTGCTCCACCAGCGTGACCCCGCGCATGATCAGGATGCCGAGGCCGGCGCAGAGCAGGCCGAGGACCAGGCTCGGCAGGGTGTCGGCGCCCGTCACCGCCGCCGTCGTCACCGCCTGCACGTTATCGAGGGCGACGAGGGGCTGGGCCGCGACCAGGCCGCGCGAGACCAGGCTGCCGCAGAGCGCGGCGACCATCACCGGCGTCAGCGTCGCGATCGAGTAGGTGCCGATGATCAGCTCGAAGGCGTAGAACGCCCCAGTCAGCGGCGCGCCGAAGGCGGCGGCGATGGCGGCGGCCGAGCCGCAGCCGACCAGCGTGCGCAAGTCGTTGCGCCGCATCTCGAAGGCGATGCCGAGGCGCGAGGCCAGCCCGCCGCAGATCTGCGTGTAGCCGGCCTCCAGCCCAACCGAGGCGCCGCTTCCGTTCGAGATCACGTTCTGAACCGCGACGTAGAGGCTGTCGCGCAGCGACATCCGGCCGCCATGCAGGGCGTTGGCCTCGATCGGATCGATCACCGGCCGCCTGCGCCGTCCGCGGACCGCGCTGGCGGCAAGGATCACGAGGCCGAGCAGGATGCCGCCGAGGCAGGGGCCGAGCAGCAGAGCCAGCGGCGTCACGCCGTCGGCCGCGCTCAGGCGGGTGCCGTGCGGCAGGCGGTACAACGTCTCGCGAAGGGCTTGCGTCGCGACGGTCATGCCCGCGACCGCCGCGCCGGCGACGCATCCCGTCACCCCCGCGAGCACCACCAGGCCGACTTCGCTCCGGCGGACGAGGACGCGGAGCCGGCCGGGCGCCTGGACCACGGTGGCGCGCCCCCAACGGCGCCGCGGGGGTTCGGCGGTCTGGCTCATCGTAGGGCGGGCTTGGAACGACGGGTCACCCCCGATCCTTTAGGACGTCGGTCCGCCCGTCGTCCACAGACGGATGCGCGTTCTCCAACCCGCTTGAAATGCCGACGCCGCCACGATACACCCCGCCGCAGTGCCGCCGTAGCTCAGTTGGTTAGAGCGCTAGATTGTGGATCTAGAGGTCCCCCGTTCGAGCCGGGGCGGTGGTACCATCGAATTTTCGGGTGGTCGAAGGGGTTGGCGGATCGCCAGCCCCTTTTTCTTTTCGGGCCCACGGGGCATGACCGGACGCCCTCATGGGACTCGTCCGCCCGTAGGGCTCCCGTTCGACCGGAGAAGGCTTTCGCGTTCTATGGCGGCACCGCGCTCCAGAACTTCGGCGCCGTTAGCATCTGGATGCGGGTGGAGCTCTACGGCGCGTTATAGCGCCGCCTCGGGCTGACCCCGGACATCCGCGAAGGGTCGCGAGCCGATCAGACCACGCCGGCCCGGAGCAGGTCGTGGATGTGGAGGATGCCGGCGGGGCGGCCGTCCTCGACCACGAAGATCGCGGTGATGCGCTTGCGGTTCATCACCTCAAGGGCGGCACTCGCCAGGAGGTCGGCCTCCACCACGACGGGGGCGGCGGTCATCACCTGCTGCACGGTGGTGTCGAGGATCGCGGGTCCCATGTGGCGGCGCAGGTCGCCGTCGGTGACGATGCCTATCAGGCGCGCATCCGCGTCGATCACGCCGACGCAGCCGTAGCGGCGCCGGGTGATCTCGATCAGTACGTCGGACATGACCATGTCGTCGGGCACGAGCGGGACCTCGTCGCCGGTGTGCATGAGCTGGCGCACGGCCTTCAGGCGCGCCGCGAGGGTACCGCCCGGATGCAGGGTCTTGAAGCGCGCCGAAGTGAAGCCGCGGCTCTCGACCAGGGCCACCGCCAGCGCGTCGCCGAGCGCCAGCTGGATCAGGCTCGAGGTGGTGGGGGCGAGGTCGTGCGGGCAGGATTCGCGGACCTTCGGCAGGGCCAGCAGCACGTCCGCCGCGCGGCCGAGGGTGCTGTCGGCGTTGCAGGTGATCGCGATCAACGGAATCGAGAAGCGCCGGGAGAAGCTAACGAGGTCGCCGAGTTCCACCGTCTCACCCGACCAGGACAGGGCGACGATCACGTCGTCGGGGGCGATCATGCCGAGGTCGCCGTGGCTCGCCTCGGTGGGATGGACGAAGAAAGCGTGCGTGCCGGTCGAGGCCAGCGTCGCGGCGAGCTTGCGGCCGACATGGCCGCTCTTGCCGATACCGCAGACGATGACGCGGCCTTTCACCGACACGATGGTCTCAACCGCACGCTCGAAGGCGGCGCCGAGGTCGCCCTCCAGAAGGCCGATCACCTCGTCGAGGGCCGACATGCCGAGGCGGAGGCTGCGCACCGCGATGGCGCGGCTGTCGCCCTCCCCCGCGGCGACCGCGTGCAGGCGGGGCGCAGACGGCTTCGCGGGTTTCTGCGCGATCGGGAACGCGGTCACGTGCGACATGGGGCATCCGCAAAGGATCCCGGCATCGAGAACGCGCGCCGGGCTGGCTGAAACGGCATCTTGCCCGTTTGGCGGGCGTCGCCGAGGCCTAGGTTCCGGCCGTGGTTTAAATGTGACGGCGCGATGTCGCAGAGCGCCTGTCGCGAAGCCGGCTCAGCGCGGCACCAGCGTGAAGTCGGGCGCGTGCTCGGGCTGGGTCGTCACCACCGCCGCCGGCAGGACAGGCTTGGTGTCGGCGAGCGAGATCCGGAAGCGGCCGACGATGCGGGCGAGCGCGAGCACCGCCTCGGTCAGGGCGAAGTGCGCGCCGATGCAGACCCGAGGGCCGACGCCGAACGGGAGGTAGGCGTAACGCGGGATCGTCGGCGCGCCGGGCAGGAACCGGCCCGGGTCGAAGGCGTGCGGGTCGTCCCAGAGGCGGTTGTGCCGGTGCAGCACCCACGGTGAGATCATCACGATGTCGCCGGCCGCGATCTCCACGCCGGCGACGCTGTCGGCCTGCAGCGCCCGCCGGACGATGACGAAGGCCGGCGGGTAGAGCCGCATCGTCTCGTCGATCACTGCGCGGGTCAGCGGCAGCCGCCCGTCCTGAGCGCAGCCGGCCGGGGCGGTGAGGTCGGCGCCCTGCGCCTCGCGCGCCACCTGCTCCTGCAGGTCGGGCGCGAGAGCGAGGAGGTAGGCCGCCCAGAACAGCAGCACGGCGGTGGTCTCGTGGCCGGCGAGGATCATCGTCGCGACTTGGTCGCGGACCTCGGCATAGGTGAAGGCCGCCCCGCTCTCCGGGCTGCGGGCCGCCATCATCAGGTCGAGCAGGTCGCGGTTCGTGCGCGGCGTCGCGTCGGCAGCCCGCGCTTCGATGATTTGGCTGAGGAAGGGGGTCCAGCGCTTCCGGAATCGCGCCCGCGGGAAGTCGAGGGGCGCGCGCCAGGTCGGCGGCATCACGATGTCGAGGAGGTGGGGCCGGCCGAGCCGCTCGGAATACTCAGCGATGAAGCCGCGAAGCGCGTCGCCGTGCCGGTCCATCGCCACCGAGAACATGCTGCGCCCGGCGATCTCCAGCGCCAGCCTGTGCAGGCTCGAAAACAGCGCGACGGGGCCGCGCGCGGCGGCGACCTCGAGGTCCACGATCGCGTCGCCGATCGCTTGGTCGATCAGCGGCACCAGCCCGTCGATCGCCTTCGGCGTGAACGCCGGCGCGAGCGAGCGCCGCTGGTGGCGCCAGGGGGCGCCTTCGCTGATCAGCAATCCGTCGCCGAGGATGGGACGGAGGATGCGGACGGAGCCGGCGGTGCGGGCGTAGTTCGCCTGGTTGTCGACGAGCACGCGCCGGATCGCATCGGGATCGCTCAAGGTGAAGCTCGACCGCCCGAGGAGGCTGCGGCGGGTGATCGGCTCCTCGTAGGCTTGGCGCGGCCAGCCGACGAGGGCGTTGGTGCGCAGCGCCCCGAGATAGGAGAGGATCGGCGGCTCGCGCTCTGGCGGAACCCGGAACGGCGGCACGATCCGCGGCGTCGCGGGGCGCGAGCCTGCGGAGTCCTTCGTCGCCGTTGGGTCGAGAGCCGCCGTCATGTCCGTCCTCTACCGACCGGGTCGCAGCCTGTCGCGCCGCCCCGTCGCAATCCGCCCCGCGGGGAAAACCGGTGCGAGAGCCCCTGCGATGCGGCGCCCTTCTACACGCTTGCGCGGAACGGCGTGAGGCCGACGATCCGCCTCAGCCGGCGATGAAGAGGCCCGCGATGGCGGCGCTCGTGAGGTTCGACAGGGTGCCGGCCAGGATGGCGCGCAGGCCGTAGCGGGCGATCTCGGAGCGGCGCTCGGGCACGAGGCTCGAGAAGCTCGCGAGCTGGATCGCGATGGACGACAGGTTGGCGAAGCCGCAGAGCGCGAAGCAGACGATCGCTTGGCTCCGCGTATCGAGAACGCCGCCCTTCAGAGCGGGCGAGATGTTGGCGTAGGCGAAGAACTCGTTGAATGCGAGCTTCTGGCCGATGGCGCCGCCGACGAGCGTCGCGTGCTCCCACGGCACGCCGAGCAGCCAGGCGAGCGGCGCGAGCGCGGCGCCGAGGATGGATTGGATCGAGGCCGCCGGATATCCGGCGAGCCCGCCGACATAGCCGACGAGGCCGTCGGCCAGAGCGATCAGGCCGACGAAGGCGATCAGCATCGCGCCGACGGCGACCGCGACCGCGAGGCCTTTCTGCGTCCCGTCGGCGGCGGCCTCGATCAGGTTCGCCGCCCGGGTCTCCCCGAAGGTGACGCGGGTCGTCGCGATCCGCGTCGGCTCGGTCGAGGGCATCAGCAGCTTGGCGTAGAGCAGGCCGCCGGGGATCGCCATCAGCGAGGCGGCCAGCAGGTAGGTCATCGGCACGCCGAGCGCCGCGTAGCCGGCCAGGATCGAGCCCGCGGTGGAGGCGGCGCCGCTCGTCATCACCGCGAACAGCTCGGCCCCGGTGAGCAGCGCCAGGAACGGCCGCAACGCCACCGCGATCTCGCTCTGGCCGATGGCGATGGTGATCACCGCCGAGAACGACTCGATCGGGCTGGTGCCGACCACGCGGCGCAAGCCCTCGCCGACGATCCGGGCGGCGGCCTGCATGATCCCGAGGTGATAGAGCACGCCGATGAGTGCCGAGACGTAGAGGATCTGCGGCAGCACCCGCAGAGCGAGGATGAAGCCGCTACCGCCGAACAGCTCGAACATCCGTGGCTCGACGAGGCCGCCAAAGAGGAACGCGGTGCCGCGGTCGCCGTAGCCGAGCACGGTCTGGACGAAGCCCGCCGCCGCGGCGAGCCCCGCTTGGCCCGCGGGCACGAACAGCACGAGGGCGCCGAGCCCGGCCTGGAGACCGAGCGCGGCCAGCACCACGCGCGGGCGGATCGCCCGACGGTTCGTGGAGAACAGGACGGCGACGGCGAGCAACAGCACGATGCTGAGGCCGGCATGCAGGAGGCGATCGGACATCGGTCCCTTGAAAGCGCGTTGGCTCGACGAAGATCATGGAAGCTTCGCGCCAAGCGCTCGCCGACGCCATCGCCCGAATGCCGTTTGAGCGCCGGTGATGCGCGAATGCGGCGCTCGGCGACGCCGGCGCCTGTTCATGGCGCTGGGGCGAACCTATCCTGCTCGGCCAAAGGCACGGTCGGCACGCTCGTGCGAACCTCACCGACGACCTGGAGCGGACGACAACATGGCGAGCCTGCGCGCGCATCTCGCGTCCTACATGGTCAGGCGCAACGTCCGGAACCGGCTCGGGGCGATGGACGACGTGGCAAAGATCCGCGCCGTGTTCGGCGGCCGGACGTTCCCCGACCCGGCCGGCGCGACCTACGAGGCCGGCACGGTCGGCGGCATTCCGGGCGAATGGGTCAGGCCGGCCCATGCGAAGGGGCCGGAGCGGCGGCTGCTCTACCTGCACGGCGGCGGCTTCGTCGCCTGCTCGCCGAAATCCCACCGCCCGGTGACGGGCGCGCTGGCCGAACGCGGCTTCACCATCTTCGCCCCCGACTACCGGCTCGCGCCGGAGCATCCGTTTCCGGCCGCCACCGAGGACGCTTGCGCGGCCTGGAACGCCTTCGCGGCGCACGGGCCGGCTTCGATCGCAGGCGATTCTGCCGGCGGCAACCTCGCTTTGGTGGCGATGCTCTCGGCCCGCGACCGGGGGCTACCGTTGCCGACGGCCGCGGCCCTGTTCTCGCCGGTGACCGACTTCCTCGCCCGCGACGGTTCGCGCGTCAGCAATGCGCAGCGCGACGCGATGTTCGACCCGCGGGCGATGCTCAACCTCGGGCCGCTGTATCTCGGCGGCGTCGACCCGGGCGACCCCCGGATCTCGCCGCTCTTCGCGGACCTCGCCGGCCTGCCGCCGCTGCTGTTCCATGTCGGCGAGCGCGAGGTGCTGCGCGACGACTCCGTGCGGATGGCCGAGAAGGCGCGCGCGGTCGGCGTCACCGTCTCGATCACGGTGTTCCCCGTGGTCAGCCACGTCTGGCAGTTCGCCCACAGCATGCTGCCGGAGGCGCGCGCGTCGCTGGACGGCGCGGCGGAGTTTTTGCGCGCCGCCGCTTAGGTCGTTCCGGCCGGCTTCGCTCCGCGGCAACGGGCTCGCGCATGACGGAACGCGGTGCGGCGATCGGCCGTTGAGGAGGCAAGCTGCGCCGTCGGTCGGCGCCAACCTCGCGGAGAGAGCCATGAGCCTGATCGGACGCATCGTCACCAAGCTTCTCGGGAACGAGGACCGCCAAGTGGTCCGAGACGACCGCAACGCGAGCTCGGCCTCGCCGATCGGCCGCCTCGTCACGAAGATTCTGGGCAAGTAGTCGCTCGCACCGAACCAGCACAACGAACGCGTAGGAGGTGACCATGGTGGATACGGATCGCATCGTCGGCGGTGCCAAGGAACTCGGCGGCAAGATCCAGGGGGCGGCCGGCGACTTCGTCGGGTCGAACCGCGACTCCGCCGAGGGGCGCCTGCGCGAGGCGCAAGGGCGCGCGCAGGACGCCTACGGACAGGCGAAGGACACCGTGCGCAGCGTGGCCGACGAGGCCGGCGACCGCGCGCAGGACGCCTACGGTCAGGCCAAGGACGCCTACGGCCAAGCTCGCAGCAAGATCCGCGATGTCGCCGACAACGTCACGGACTACGCCTCAGATGCTTACGATCGTCGCGGCGACTACCTGCGCGACGGCCGCGAGGCGGTGTCTTCGCGGGTCGAGGAGAACCCGCTGGTGGCGCTGATGATCGCAGGCGCCGTCGGCTACGGCCTCGCCCTGCTGCTCCACGGGCGTCGCTGACGCCGAGGCGTCTCGAAAGCGAGCCGCGACCTCGAAACACCCCGTCGGACCTGTCCGGCGGGGTGTTCTCGTTTGGCCTATTGCGCGGTCCAGCCGCCATCCATCGAGATGTTGGTGCCTGTGATCTGGCTCGCCGCGTCCGAGCACAGGAACAGGGCGAGCGCAGCCACCTGATCGACGGTGACGAACTCCTTCGTCGGCTGCGCCTTGAGCAGCACCTCGTCGATCACCTGCTCCTTGCTGAGCCCGCGCGCCTTCATCGTATCGGGGATCTGCGCCTCGACCAGCGGCGTCCAGACGTAGCCGGGCGAGATGCAGTTGACCGTGATCTTGTGCGTCGCGAGTTCCAGCGCCGCGGTCTTCGTCAGGCCGGCGATGCCATGCTTGGCTGCGACGTAGGCCGACTTGTAGGGCGAGGCGACCAACGAGTGCGCCGAGGCGGTGTTGACGATCCGTCCCCAGCCGCGCGCCTTCATCCCCGGGATCGCCGCCTGCATCGCGTAGAAGGCCGAGGACAGGTTGATCGCGATGATCTGCTCCCACTTCGCGCCGGGAAACTCCTCGATCGCCGAGACGAACTGGATGCCGGCATTGTTGACGAGCACGTCGACCGAGCCGAACTTTTCCTCCGCCTCGCGCACCATGTCGCCGATCTCGGACGGCTTCGACATGTCGGCGGCCGAATAGTGTGCCCGCACGCCGAACTCGGACTCGATCGCGGCCCGCGCCGCCTCGATCGCGTCGGCCTCCCCGAAGCCGTTCAGCACCACGTTCGCCCCGTCGCGCGCCAACGCGCGGGCGATGCCGAGCCCGATCCCGCTGGTCGAGCCGGTGACGAGCGCGGTTCTGGAAATCAGGGTCATGCGGGGCTCCGGGATGGCGGCTGGATGTCGCGAAAGCCTGCCCGATGCACCGCCGGTTGTCGACGCATCGGGGTCACGGACCGGTCAGGGCATCACATCGGCGGCGCCCGTCTCGGCCTCGAACGCGCTGGCGAGGTAGGCGCGCACGAACCCCGGCATCGCACCGTCGAGGTCGTCGGCACCGCGAACGGTCACGATGCCGGAGAGTTCCGGCTCGTCCTCGCGCAAGGCGTAGAGTTCCATGCGCTCGACGAGGGCTGCGGCCGGCTCGGTGAAGCGCACGGGGCGCAGGAAGGCGAGCTGCCCCTCGCCGCGCAGGCACACCCATTCCTCGGTCGCGCCGTCCGGCACCCGCAGGCCGGTCTCCTCAAGAAGCTCGCGCGCGGCGCTGCCGGAGAAATCGACGGACTCTCCGCGCACGTCGTCCAGGTCCGGCGTGCCGCAGGGGAAGTAGATCTGCCCGGCGTTGGCGGTGTGCACGCCCATCCGCCCGAGCAGCACCGCGCCGTCGGCGCTCCACGGCACGATCGCCGCGAAGGCGTTGGCGACGTGCCCGTCCGGCGAGCCGCCGTCGCGATAGGCCAGGAACCGCGAATACGGCGTCTCGAACAGGTCGAGGCGGCAGGTGTCGTCGTCGATCGCGCATCCGCAGGCGACGAGCACCGGCCCATCGAACAGGGCGGGCTGCGCCGCGCGGCGGCGCCTCCAATTGTCGTCGATGCGCTCGGCGTTGTCGCGCGCCCAGGCCCAATCGTAGGTCACCAGCCGCGCTTCGAGCCGCGCGAGGCGGACGACCTCGAAGCCGTAGGGCCGCGGATCCGGCGTCGGGCGGTCAGACATGCAGCAGTCCTTCCGAGACGATCAGCGCCGCACCGCCGATCTCGACCGAACGCAGCGCCCCGGCCTCGATGACGAGCTGCAACGCGATCTCGCTCGGGCGGCCCATCGCGACTCCTTGCGTGATCGCCACGTCGTGGGTGCCGTCGCTGAGGGTCTCGAACTGCATCAGCACGCCGGCGAAGGCCGCCGCCGCGGAACCCGTCGCCGGGTCTTCGGGAACGCCGAGCGCCGGTGCGAACATCCGGGCTTGGAACGCGCGTGCGCCGCCCGCCTCGTCCGGCGCGTAGAGGAAGAAGCCGTCCTGCGAGCCCGCAAGCGTACCCGGCTGCGCCGCGTCGAGGCGGGCGCGCGACACCACCGGGACGAAGGTGAAGCTCGGGCCCACGCCGTGCCGGCTCGGACGATACCTGCCGAAGCCGACGTCTTGCGCCGTCAGCCCGAACGCCGCGGCGAGTTCGGCGGCCTCCGCGGCGTCGCCGAGGGACTCGGGCAGGATCGGGAGCTTGAAGCGGGCGCGCCCCGCCCCGTCGCCGACCTCGACGACGCAGGGGATCGTGCCGACCGTCTCCTCCAGGCCGAACGCGACGGCGTCGGCGGTCCCGGCATTCTCCGCGCGCAGGGCCAGCAGCACGGCGGTGCCGATCGTCGGATGCCCGGCGAAGGGTAGCTCGCGGGCCGGCGTGAAGATGCGCAGCCTTGCCCGGTGCCGCGGGTCGTCCGGAGGCATCACGAACACCGTTTCGGACAAGTTGAATTCGCGGGCGATGGCCTGCATCGCCGCCGTGTCGAGCCCGCCGGCGTCGAGCACGACGGCGAGCGGGTTGCCGGCGAGCGCCTGCGTCGTGAACACGTCGAGGTGACGAAGCGGCGTGGCATCGCAGTTCCTTCCTTCTCGCTCAGACCGTCTCGACCGGGAACGTCTCGGTCGGCGCGACGAACTCGTCCTGCGCCGCCACCGTCAGGATCTCGCGCGAGCCTTCGGCGAGGGTGCGCCGCAGGATCCCGTGGACCGAGGCCGCGGCCATCCCGAGTGCGAGCGCCGCCGAGCGCGTGCGGGCGTAGTGCACCAGGAACAAGGCGGCGATGCAGTCGCCCGCCCCGTTGACCGACAGGTCGAGGCGGGGCGTGCGCACCCGCCAGAACGCGCCGCCTTCGCCGGCCAGCATGTCGATGGCGTCGGCCGGCGTGGCGTCGGTGGCGAGCGAGGTCACCAGCACCACCCGTGGGCCGCGGGCCTGCAGCGCGGCGACGGCGCGCTTGGCGTCGGCGAGGGTGCCGCTGGTCAGGCCGGTCAGCAGATCGAGCTCGAACTGGTTCGGCGTCAGGATGTCGGCGGCGGGCACCGCGCGGTCGGCCATGAACTCGGCGATGCCGGGGCGGACGTAGACGCCGCGGCCGATGTCGCCGATCACCGGGTCGCAGGCGTAGAGCGCGCGCGGGTTCTCCGCCCGCACCGCCGCGACCGCGCCAAGAATCGCGGTCCCGATGTCGGCCGAGCCCATGTAGCCGGAAAGCACGCCGTCGCAGGACCCGAGCACCCCGCGCTCGCGGATGCCGGCCACGAGGTCCTCCACCGCCGGCCCGTCGAACACCCGGCCACGCCAGGCGCCGTATCCGGTGTGGTTGGAGAACTGCACCGTGTGGATCGGCCAGACCTCGACCCCGAGCCGCTGCATCGGAAACACCGCAGAGGCGTTGCCGACATGGCCGTAGGCGACGTGCGACTGGATCGACAGGATGTTCATCGCGATGTCTCCCCGCGGCTCTCCCGCGCGCATCGGTCCCGCGGCGTGTTACCGGCTTTCGGCACCGCGCGCACCCGGCGCGGCTCACCCTGGAAAAGACAGGTCATGGACTTCGAATCGCTGCGTGCCTCCGCCCTCGCCTTCGTCGAGGCGCATCGCGCCTGGACACCGCTGATCGTCGGGGTGCTCGCCTTCTGCGAATCGATCGCCTTCCTGTCGCTGCTGGTGCCGGCCACCGTGATCCTGGTCGGGATCGGGGCGATGGTCGGCGCGGCCGACATCCCGTTCTGGCCGGTGGTGGCCGCCGCGGCTTTGGGCGCGGCGCTCGGCGACTGGCTGTCCTACGAGTTCGGCCGGTACTACGGCGAGGGCGCCAAGCGGCTTTGGCCGATGCGGCGCTACCCGGAGATGGTCGCCAAGGGCGAGGTCTTCCTCAAGCGCTGGGGCGCGGCCGCGGTGGCGGTCGGGCGGTTCTTCGGGCCGGCCCGCGCGGTGGTGCCGCTGATCGCCGGGATGTTCGGCGTCGCCCGGCTGCCGTTCCAGCTGGCCAACGTGCTCTCGGCGATCGTCTGGGCCTTCGTTCTCCTGGCGCCGGGCGCCGGCCTGCTCGCGTGGTTCCAGCGCTGATGCGGCGGTTCCCGCCCGAGCGCGTCGTCTGCCTCACCGAGGAGACCGTCGAGACGCTGTACCTTCTCGGCCAGGACCACCGCATCGTCGGTGTCTCGGGGTACGCGGTGCGCCCGCCGCAGGTCCGGCGGGAGAAGCCGCGGGTGTCGGCCTTCACCAGCGCGGACCTGCCGAAGATCCTGGCGCTCGAGCCCGACCTCGTCCTCGCCTTCTCCGACCTGCAGGCGTCCATCGCCGCCGACCTCGCCCGCGCCGGCGTCGCCGTACACCTGTTCAACCAGCGCGACGTGGCCGGCTGCCTCGCGATGATCCGCACGGTCGGCGCGCTCGTCGGCGTGCCGGACCGTGCGGAGGCCCTGGCGCAGGGTTACGCCGACGACCTCGCGCGAGTGGCCGCCGAGCTCGCCGGTCGGCCGCGGCCGCGGGTCTACTTCGAGGAGTGGGACGCGCCGATGATCTCCGGCATCGGCTGGGTCTCCGAGTTGGTCGGCATCGCCGGCGGCGACGACGTGTTTCCCGAGCACGCCCGGATGGCCGCAGCCAAGGACCGGATCGTCGGGCCGGAAGCGGTGATCGCTGCGGCGCCCGACGTGATCCTCGCCTCCTGGTGCGGCAAGAAGGTCAACGTCGCGCGGATCGCGGAGCGGCCGGGATGGGCAGCGATCCCGGCGGTGCGGTACGGGCGCATCCACGAGATCAAGTCGCCGCTGATCCTGCAGCCCGGGCCGGCGGCGTTCACCGACGGGTTCGCCGCGATCCGCGCCGCGCTCGCGTGATCTCCCGCCGCAGGTGACAAGGCGAGTCAGGCCTTGGCAAGATGCCGCGTCCCGATTCGGCACAGGCCGCCACACGAGAGACGATGCCGTCAGCCCTCGCCCACGCTCTCCCGGCCCAAGCCGCGCCCGATCTGGTCCTGCCGCCCGACCGGCGCCAGTCGCCGACGGCGCTGAAGATCCAGCGCGGCGTCCGCCGTCTGTTCTCCGAGATGGGGTGCGCCACCCTGCCCGAGTTCTCCCTGGTCAACGGCCGGCGGGCCGACGTGATCGCACTCTGCGGTGCCGGGAGACTGACCATCGTCGAGATCAAGTCGAGCGTCGCCGACTTCCGCGCCGACCGGAAATGGCCCGACTACCGCGACTTCTGCGACCGGTTCTACTTCGCGATCCCCGACACGGTGCCGGAATCCCTGATCCCCGAGGAATGCGGCCTGATCGTCGCCGACGCCTTCGGCGGGCTGGTGGTCCGCGAGGCGCCCGAGCACCCGCTCTCCGGCCCGCGCCGCAAGGCGGTGACGCTGCGCTTCGCCCACAGCGCCGCCCGCGTGCTGTACGGCCTCGCCGACCCGGGCGCGATCCGCGACGGGGCGCTTTGACGGCTGGGCCGGCGGGGACCGGAGGCCGTCGAACGGATTGTCGATCGATCAGGCTGCTCGGTGCTACGCTTTCGCAGCGTGACGGGGGCGACTAAGCTTGCGGGCGGGATCGCGGTCCCCGACCGTCACCGGGAAATGGTTTCGATGCGCGCCTTGATCGGGATCGTCACCGCCCTCCTCCTCGCGGGGCCGGCCGCGGCGCAGACCGTCGTCCGGATCGGTCTTTCGGCGCCGCTCACCGGGCCGGATGCGGCCTTCGGCCAGGGCATGCGGCTCGCGGCCGAACAGGCGATCGCCGACCTGAATCGCGCCACCGGCACGTCCGGCCGCAAGCTGGCGCTGGTCGTGGCCGACGATGCCGGCGAGGCCAAGCAGGGCGCCGTGGTCGCCCGGCGGTTCGCGGCGGACGGCATCCGCCTCGTGGTCGGCGCTCTCGAATCCTCGGTCGCGGCCGCGGTGGCGCCGCTCTACGAGGATGCGGGTGTCGTCCTGGTGACGCCGGGCGCGTCCTGGGCTGCGCTGACGCAGCGGGGCTATGGGAACATCTTCCGTGTCGTCCCTGGCGACGCGCAGCAGGGCGCGGCGGCCGGCCGTTATCTCCTCGTGCACGAGCCCGGGCGGCGGATCGGCATCGTTCACGACCGCACCACCTTCGGACGCGGTCTCGCAGACGCGGTTTCGCGCACGCTGAAGGCGGGTGGCGACCCGGAGGTGGCGTTCGAGAGCCTGCCGCGCGGCAGCCGCGATGCCACGGAACTGGTAACGACCCTGAAGGCGGCCCGCGTCGAGGCGGTGTATTTCGGCGGCCTGGCTCCGGAAGCGGCGACCCTGCTGCGCGCGATGCGGGATGCCGGCCTCGGCGCCCGCATGGTGGCGAGCGACGGCATCCTCGACCGCGATTTCGCGAGCCTCGCAGCGACCGCCGGCGAGGGCACGGTGATGACCGTTCCCGTCGAACCGGCTCGCTTGCCCGAGGCGAAGGGTCGGCCGCCGCGCACCGCGGAGGCCGATGCGGTCGCCGGCCCGACCTATGCGGCGGTGGAGGTGCTGGCGCAGGCGCTCGACCGCGCGAAATCGCAGGACTCGCGCAGGGTCGCCGCGGCCTTGCGAGGCGCGCCCTTCCGCACGATCCAGGGCGAGGTCGTCTTCGACGCGCAGGGCGACCTGCGCCAGGGGGCCGTGTCGCTGCGGGCGTGGAAGCGCACGCCGGACGGGCGGCTCGACTATGCCGGCAACGAGGTCGCGCCGTAGAATCGGTCGTTCCGCGCAGGAATCGTGCAGGAACGATGCTTTTTATGTCGACGCCGTCGCGACGACGTTGCGGCAAAGCTTGCCTGCATGGCGGCGGCCCCCTACATCGTGCCGACGCTCGACGGCGTGGCGCCTCCGGATACGGACCCGCCGCCGCGGCGGACATCGAATTGCCGTGACGAAAGATCGTGCGCCGGAACGCCTGCTTCCAGACGGTCCGACTGGAGAGGGTGAATGGCGAAAGAAGAATTGATGCAGTTCGACGGTCTCGTTCTCGAGATCTTGCCGGATGCGCGCTACCGGGTACAGCTGGACCAGGGCCACGAGATCGTCGCCTACACCGCCGGCAAGATGAAGAAGAACCGCATCAAGACGCTGGCCGGCGACCGCGTCACCGTCGAGATGTCGCCTTATGACCTGGAGAAGGGCCGCCTCGTGTTCCGGCACAAGGACGAGCGCTCCGCCGGCCCCCGTCCGCCGGTGCGCGGCGGTCAGTTCCGCCGCCGCTGAGCGGCCGCCGATTCCTGCGCCCGTCCGGACCGCTGCTGCCTACCCGCTCCTGACGTTGACCGCCCTGCTCTGGGCGGGCAACGCCGTAGCGGGCCGGTGGGCGCCGGGCCATGTCTCGCCCCAGGCGATCACCTCGCTGCGCTGGGGCGTGGTCTGCGTCGTTCTGGGGCTGCTCGCCCGCAGGCGCATCGCCGCCGACTGGTCGGGCATCCGCGGTCACTGGCGGCTCGTGTTGCTGATGGGCGGCCTCGGCTACACCGCGTTCAACAGCCTGTTCTACGCCGCCGGGACCTACACCAGCGCGATCAACCTCGCCCTGTTCCAGGGCTCGATCCCCGTGCTGGTGATCCTGCTGAACTACGCCCTGTATCGCACCGCGGTCACGCCCGGCCAGGTGGTCGGCGTGCTCGTCACCCTCGTCGGCGCGACGGTGGCGGCGACGCACGGCGACTGGCACGTGCTCGCGACCCTCGACTTCAACCGCGGCGACGTGCTCGTCTTCATCGCCTGCCTGCTCTACGCCGGCTACACCCTCGCCCTGCCGCATCGCCCGGCGATTTCCGGGCTGACGTTCTTCGCGGCGATGGCGCTGATGGCCTTCCTCACCTCCCTGCCGCTCCTGGCGGTCGAGGCGGCGGCCGGTCGGCTGATCTGGCCGGGGGCGCAGGGCTGGGCGATCGTGGTGTTCGTCGCGCTCGGGCCGTCGCTCGCCGCGCAACTGTTCTTCATGCGCGGCGTCGAGCTGATCGGGCCGAACAGGGCCGGCCTCTTCGTCAACCTCGTGCCGATCTTCGGCGCAGGCCTCGCCGTGCTGGCTGGCGAGCCGTTCGGGATCAACGAGGCCCTGGCGCTCGCCCTGGTGCTCGGAGGCATCTTCTGCGCGGAACGCCTCGGGCGCGGCGCGACGCCGGCCATCGCCGAGCCGGCCGCGCCGCGAGACCGTCGCACGCCCTGATCGCGGCCGGCGGGATCGCCGGCCACGGGGATCGGTCGGCTTATTCGCAGACCCGGACGCGGCGGACGAACACGTCGCCGTAGGCGTCGACCGAGCGGCGGCGCTCGAAATGGCAGACGGGGCCGTAATCTTCCTCGACATAGACCGGGCGCGGCGCGCGGTAGACCGGCTGGCCTGGGTAGTAGCCGTTCTGCGAGGACGCGATGGCGCCGCCGACGGCGAGGCCGCCGAGCACGCCCAGCGCGGCCGCACCGCCGGCGCCGATGCCGTCGCGGGCTTGCGCCCCCGGTGCGACTGCCACGAGGCTCCCGGCGACGAGAGCAACGGAAAGATATCGGATCATGGTTCGTCCCCTCTGGGTCTGTCGTGGCCGCAATGTCCGGCCAGATCGTAAACGAAATGCGAACGCCGCGGGCTTCGCCGCCTGCCACGAAGATCACATTCGTGTTGGGCCTCGGATCGTTCGATAGAACAAACTTGCTTTGAGGCAAATCTTCGGCGCGCGCCCTCGGCCACCACTCACACCCGCGCGAGGCGCAGCGACAGCGGCCAGCGCACGGTGCGAAGCTGTTCGCCCGGCCCCCATGATGCCGCGAGCGCTTCATGGAAAGAGTCGACGGGCCCGCGACCGATCGCCTTCTCCAGCCCACGCAGGGCCGACCACGTCTCGACGTAACCGATCAGGTCGGCAAGAGACCACGCCACCGTGATCGCGAGGTCCGGTGCGGCGATTTCCGCGAACGAGAAGGGCAGCGATCGGTAGCCGTCCTCGACGTGTCGGCGCTCGGGCGGCCAGTACGGCCCGACCACGTCGTCGTAGAAGTGTCGGACTGCTCCATCCGGTTCGCCCTCGACGTGCAGGATGCCGTAGCTGACCAGCGCCAGCACCGCGCCCGGCCGGGCGATGCGGCGGACCTCGTCGTAGAACGCATCGAGGTCGAGCCAGTGGGCCGCCTGCGCTACGGTGATCAGGTCGGCGCTCGACGCCGTCAAGCCGCTCCGCTCGGCCGGCGCGGTGCGGTACGTGACACGGGGATGCGGCGTCGCGTTCGCGATCTGCGCGGCGCTGGCATCGGTGGCGACGACGTCGCCGAAATGCGCGGCGAGCTGCGTCGAGAGCTGCCCGGTGCCGCAGGCGGCGTCGAACGCCAGCCCACGTCCGGGCGCGGCCTCGGCGAGGAACGCCGCG
Source organism: Methylobacterium sp. WL12 (assembly GCF_008039475.1). Classification (NCBI taxonomy): domain Bacteria; kingdom Pseudomonadati; phylum Pseudomonadota; class Alphaproteobacteria; order Hyphomicrobiales; family Methylobacteriaceae; genus Methylobacterium; species Methylobacterium sp. WL12. The sequence continues at coordinate 17,704 of NZ_VRUW01000029.1, forward strand.
AGGGCCGCCGGATAGGTCGGCCGGTGGGCCGCGTAGGCGGCCGCCTGCGACGAGAAGTGGTCCTTGAACGTCGGGTCCATCGTCGCCGCCTCGTCGTCGCCTGTCGCCGGATCAGGGTAGCCCTGCCAGCGGTTTCGAAGAAGCCGCCGCTTGACGGCGCCGGTCATTCCGGCTGCAACCGGGCCGAACCGCAACGGAAGGGACCGAGATGGCGACACGAGGCTTCGTCGGCCGGCGCAGTCCGGAGGAGACGCAGAAGCGGCTTCCGCCGGGACAGCACCGCGTCGAGGATTTCCCGATCCTCCAGATCGGGCCGAACCCGACGATCGACCTTGCGACGTGGCGCTTCACCCTTCGCGAGGGCGCCAAGCCGCTGAAGTCCTGGAGTTGGGACGAATTCCAGGCGCTTCCGCGCACCGCCTGGCAGGGCGACATCCACTGCGTCACCAAATGGTCGAAGTTCGACACCGGTTGGGAGGGCGTGAGCTTCGACGACGTGCTCGCCGACGCCGGCATCGCGGCGCCGACGGATTTCCTGCTCGCCGAGGGCTACGACGACTATTCCACCAACGTCCCCGTCGCCGACCTCGCCGGCGGACGGGCGATGATCGCGACGCATTACGAGGGCGCGCCGATCGAGCCGGACCACGGCGGCCCGGCCCGCTTGTTCGTGCCGCACCTCTACCTGTGGAAGAGCGCGAAATGGCTGAAGGGCCTGCGCTTTACCAAGAAGGACGAGGCCGGCTTCTGGGAGATGCGCGGCTACCACATGTACGGCGACCCTTGGCGTGAGCAGCGCTACACCAGTGATTGAGGCGCCCGACTTCCGCTGGCGACAGGCCGTGATCACGGCGATCGCGCCGGTCACCGCGCGGGTGAAGAGCTTTCGCATGCGCACCGAGATCGCCGACGCCTACAGGCCGGGCCAGCATGTCGACGTGCGCCTCACCGCCGAGGACGGCTACCGCGCGCAGCGCAGCTACTCGATCGCCTCGGCGCCGGACGGCTCGGCAACGATCGAGCTGATGATCGAGGGATTGGAGGGCGGCGAGGTCTCGGGCTTCTTCCACGAGATCGCCGAGGTCGGCGACGCGATCGAGCTGCGCGGGCCGATCGGCGGCGCGTTCTCCTGGGGGCCGGCCGACGGCGGGCCGCTGCTGCTCGTCGGCGGTGGCTCCGGCGTGGTGCCGCTCCTAGCCATGCTGCGCCACCGGGGGGCGGTGGCACCGGAGATCCCGGCTCTTCTGCTCTACTCGGCGCGGACCCGCGGCGATGCGATCGCGCTCGACGAGATCGAGGCGCGCGCCGGCACCGAGCCGGGCCTGTCGCTGATCTTCACCGCGACCCGCTCGGGCGGACGGCGGATCGATGCGGCGACGGTAGCGGAAGCGCTCACGACGCTCGGCCACCCGACCCGCGTCTTCATCTGCGGCGCCACGCCGTTCGTGAGCACGGCCGCGACGCTGCTGGTCGAGGCCGGCGTCGCCCCGGGGCTGATCCGCACCGAGCGGTTCGGCGGTTAGCAGTTCGCTCTACGGATTCTCTCGACGCGACGCCGGCCGTCAGGACCGCCTGATCTGCTTGCGCCGCTTGATGTCGGGGCTCGAGGCGCCGCAGGTCGGCAGGCTCTCCACCGACCCGTGGACCGCGGACGTGGTCGCCGAGAGGTCGTGGTAGCAGACGCAGCCTTCGGCGAAATAGTGGTGCACGAGCGCCTTGCGCGACCGGGTGACGTCGTTGCGCGGCGAGCCCCCGTGCAGGAGGTTCGCGTGCCAGAACAGCACGTCGCCCTTGCGCGCGATGAAGCGCCGGGGCGCGATGCCGTGCTCGGCGATCGTGTGCTTGATCGCCGGCTCGTAGCGCTCTGCGTAGGCCGCGTAGCCCCTGTCGCGGAAGTCGTCGGTCGAGATGCCGACGTCGTGACTGAACACGTAAGGCAGGCGATGGCTGCCGGGATAGTAGACCAGCGGCCCCGAATCGTCGTGGATGTCCTCCATCGCGACCCAGCAGGCGGCGAGGTAGCCGAGCGGGTAGGTCGTCATGTGGATCGAATCCGAATGTTCGGATTGCTGGCTCCCCTTGTGGGAGGCGATGGTCTGGAACGGGATCGCTCGACGCCCCAGCACCATGCTGCTGAAGTTGAACAGCACCGGGTGCTCGAGCAGCGTATCGAGTTCCTCGACCTTGAGGTGCGGGTTGAGGTAGCGGCCGGGATGGGGGTCGTCGTCGGCAGCCTTCTCCGGCGCGAGCGTGATCTCACCCTGCGCGATGGCGGCTTCGTAGGCGGCCCAGGCGGCGTCGATCGTGTCCGGATCGACCGCGCCGCGGGCGACGTAATACCCGTTCTCGGCCCAGAACCGGCACATCTCGGCCTGCTTCGGTGTCAGCTCGCCCCGATCGAGGCGCCGCGCGATCGTCTCGGCGGCGTCCGGCCGGTCGAGCCAGGGCGAAGGCCCGGATTCGGGGAAGTTCTCCGAGCGGAAAACCTTGATGCAGCCGATGTCGACAGGGACGTCGGCGTCCACGACGTTGGGCGCTCCGGGTCGCGAGACGGGAAGGTGCGCCGGCGGCTCGCTTCCGAGCGTGTCGCTCCGTCCACCGGCTAAGCCTCGGGCCGCGTTCGCCCAGGTCCGAACCTTGCCCGCTACGCTCGCACGCGTCATCGATCCGCTCCGCCCACCGCGCCGATATCAGAGGCTATCGATTTCGACATTGGATTTGGGTGATACTGAGGCCGTCGATCCAAGGCCGTTTGCAATGTCCGCGCCTGCGCGGGTCGGCTTGGATTGGTACGGCCGAAGCCGCCCCTTGCCGTGATGTCTTCGATAGTCTCAAGGCCTAGCTCCGTGAAATCCAAGAAATTTCGGCGTTAGGCTGCAGCCGACGGCAAGGCTCACGGGCTGAAGATCAGCACCAGGTAGACGAAGAACACGATCAGGTGCACCGCCCCCTCCAGCACCGTGGTCCGCAGGCTCGAGAAGGTCAGCGTGCTGAGGATCAGGGTCACGGCGAGCAGCGTCATCTCGGTCGGCTTGAGGCCGAGGACCACCGTCTGGCCGGTGAGCAGGCCGACGGCGAGCACCGCCGGCACGGTGAGGCCGATGGTCGAGGTCGCCGCACCGAGACACAGGTTGATCGCGCGTTGCAGTTCGTTGCGGGCGACGGCCTTCAGCGCCGAAATCGCCTCGGGCGTGAACACGATCGCCGCGATCAGCACGCCCGACAGCGCGGACGGCGCGCCCAGCGCCGCGATGCCGTGGTCGAGGATCGTCGCGAGGCTCTTGGAGAGCAAGACGATCGGCAGGATGTTGGCGACGAGCAGCACCGTGTGCCGGACGATGCTGCCGGCCGGCGCCTTGGTGCGTCGCTCCGGCTCCGCGACGGACCGGCTGCCTTCCGCGCCGGAACCATCTTGGAAGAAGTCGCTGTGCCGCCCGGTCTGGATCAGGAGGAACACCGCGTAGAGCGCCAGGGTGAAGCCCGAGAACGTCACCGCCTGCAGCGTGGTCAAGGTGCCGTCGCGGGTCGAGGTGGTGAAGTTCGGGATGATCAGCGCCAGGGTCGAGAGCGGGATGATCACCGACAGGAAGGCCGACGCCCCTTGCAGGTTGTAGCTCTGCTGGTGGTGCCGCAGGCCGCCGACCAGGAGCCCGAGGCCGACGACCCCGTTGAGGACGATCATCAGCACCGCGAACATCGTGTCGCGACCGAGGGTCGGCGCGTCCTTCGCGCCGAGCATCACCGCTGAGACGAGCGCCACCTCGATCACGACGATGGAGAGCGTCAGCACCAGGGTGCCCAGCGGCTCACCCAGGATGTCGGCCAGCTCCTCCGCCTCGTGCACCACACCGAAGGCACACCAGAAGATCGCGACGAGCAGCCACGCGAACAGGGCGAGGGCGAACAGCGGCGACGTCAGGTCGCCGAGCCACGCCTTACCGAACCACGCGAAGGCGCCAACCGTCGCCCACACCACCGCCAACCGCGCCGTTCCCATCGATCGTCCGATCCATCCGCCCCTGCGACGATGCTTAGGCGATCGGGATGGATTGCGCACACGCAACCGCCCCATGCGGGCCGGGACGTGGCGGAAATCCCAGGAAGCCGCTAGAGGGTATGGCTTCGCAACCCGAGTCGAGACCGGTGAGCCTGACAGAGAGCCGCGCCCAGCGTCGGTTCTGACGGGACGGACGGTCGTGAAAGCCCCGTACCGTGCCGTTTCCCACCCTTCCCGCCCCGTTCGCGCGGGCGCTTGCCGACCATGACTACGCCGAACCGACGCCGGTGCAGAGCGCCGTGCTCGAAGCGGCCGCCGACGGCCGCGACCTCCTCGTCTCCGCCCAGACCGGCTCCGGCAAGACCGTCGCCTACGGGCTGGCCATGGCCGGCCTGCTCCTCGACGGCGCGGAGACGCTGGCGCCCCCCGGCGCCCCGCTGGCGCTGGTTATCGCACCCACGCGCGAGCTCGCCCTGCAGGTCCAGCGCGAGCTGATGTGGCTCTACGGCCCCGCCGGCGGCCGCGTCACGGCCTGCGTCGGCGGCATGGACCCGCGCCGCGAGGCCCGCGCGCTGAACGAGGGCACGCACATCGTCGTCGGCACGCCCGGGCGTCTGCGCGACCACCTCGAACGCCGGACCCTCGTCACCGACCAGATGCGGGCGGTCGTCCTCGACGAGGCCGACGAGATGCTGGACCTCGGCTTCCGCGAGGACATCGAGTTCATCCTCTCGGCGACGCCGAACCAGCGCAGCACCTTCCTGTTCTCGGCGACTCTGCCGAAGGCGATCGACAGCCTCGCCGCCCGCTACCAGCGCGACGCGCTGCGGCTCGCGGTGAAGAGCGAGACCCGCGGGCACGCCGACATCGCCTACCGGGCGATCCGCGTCGTACCGCGCGAGATCGAGCACGTGGTGCTCAACCTGCTCCGCGCGGCGGACGCGCCGACGGCGATCGTGTTCTGCAACACCCGCAACGCTGTGCGCCACCTCCAGGCGAGCCTGACCGAGCGCGGCTTCTCCACCGTGGCGCTGTCGGGCGAGCTCGGTCAGGGCGAGCGGAACGCCGCGCTCCAGGCGTTGCGCGACGGCCGTGCCAAGGTCTGCGTCGCCACCGACGTCGCCGCCCGCGGCATCGACCTGCCGGGCCTGTCGCTCGTCATCCATGCCGACCTGCCGCACGACGCCGAGGTGCTGCAGCACCGCAGCGGCCGCACGGGCCGCGCCGGCAAGAAGGGCACCAGTATCCTGCTGATCCCGAACGCCCGCCGCCGCCGGGCCGAGCAGATGTTCCAGCTCGCCAAGATCAGCCCCGAATGGGGCGGCCCGCCCTCGGCCGACGAGATCCGCCGCCTCGACGGCGAGCGCATGCTGGAAGACCCGCTCTTCACCGAGGCGCCCGGCGAGGAGGACCTTGCGCTCGCCGAGACCCTGGTCACCGGCCGTACGCCGCTCGAGCTCGCTGCCGCGCTGGCCCGGGTCTACCGCACCCGCCTGCCGGCGCCGGAGGAGGTGACCGACCCCGGCGAGCAGTCCGGCCGCGGCGCGTCGAGCCGTCCGCCCTACGACCCGATGGACCCCGAGCGCATCGCCGCGATGGGCCCGGCGGTGTGGTTCCGGCTCAATCTCGGCCGGCGTGACAACGCCGACCCGCGTCGCCTGCTGCCGATGCTGACGCGCCGCGGCGGCATCGACCGCCAGGAGATCGGCGCGATCCGCATCTTCGACCGGGAGACCAAGTTCGAAGTCCGCGGCAACGCCGCCTCGCGCTTCGCGCAGGCGTTCGCCCGCAACGGCTCACCGGAGATCCAGGTGGAAGCGCTGGAGGGCGATGCGCCCGCCGCCGAGCGCAAGGGGCCGGCCGGCTTCAAGAGCCCGCGCGCGGCCAAGCACGAGCGCCACGTCGGAAAGCCCGAAGGGGCCAAGACCTACGCCCGGAAGCCGCGGGCCTGAGCCGCGACCGGGCGCCGCCTTAGGGCGACGCCCGTCACCAACACGTCTGGGCCGGTCAGAACCGGTCGGGAATGCCCTTCACGGCGTCGCCGAGGGCCTCGACGCTCTCGCGGATCTTGCGGCCGGCGGGTGCGAGCGAGGGGACCTTGATCCCGAACACCTCTGTGTCCTCGTCCTGCGCCTGGGCGGGCGCCAGCTTGGTCTCCGCCGCCTTGGCCTCGACCGCCACTGGCTTCAGGGCGGCAGGCTTCCCCGCCACCGCCTTGCTCGCCGGCACCGAAGTGGGCTTGGCGTGCGCCTCGATCCGCGGCTTCGCCTTGACCGCTTCCGGCTTGCTGATCTCGAGCTTCGTGACCTCAGGCTTGGCGCCCTCCTGCCGGATCGCCTCGTCCTTCGTCGCCGCCGGCTTGGCAACGATCGCCTTCGGCGGTTCGAGCGGCAGGGCCGCGTAGGTGGTGGTTTCCGTCTTGGCCCGAACCGTCTCGGCCGCGAGCGGCGCAATTCCGGGGACAGCGCGGGCCGGCGCGACCAGCGTCGCCTGGCGGGCGGGGCCGATCACCGGCACCTCGACGATGGCCGGAAGCGGCTTTTGCGCCGGGACGTCGGGCTTGCCCGCGGGGGCGACGGGGAGCGCGACCGGCAGTGTGACGGTGTCCGCGGCCGTGTTTCCGGCGCGCAGAATCGGGTCGACCCGCGCCTCGACGACCGGCGCAGTCGCCGGCTCGGGCGGCAGGATCTCGCGGATCTTCGGGACCGCGGGACCGCTTCCGGCCAGCGCCGGCATGCCGTCCTTGAGGTCGGGCCAGTCGGCGGCCTTCTGGCTCATCGCGATCGGTTTCGCCCGCTGCGGGCCGGCAAGGCCCGAGAGGTACGTGCTGGCGACGCCGGCGAAGGCCCCGGTGGCGCCGAGGCCCAGCGCACCGAACAGGGCGATCCGCGCCCATGGACGGCGAACGCCTGAGCGCGGGGTCGCGGCGGCGGCGGATCGGGTCTCGGAAGGGTCGAGGGCGAGATCAATCATCGGGCGGGGTCGATCTTGGCACGAGGTTGCGTCGGAAAAGCGAGACGAATGCGACCGATCCCCCCAATCACGGTCGCGCCCGCCCCCGAAGACCTTCCGAACGCGAGATTTGGCGTTCCACTGAGGACCGGCAATACGGCGCAACGATGTCGTCGCGCATTCGCCGCGCTGATCCGCGGCTTCAGCACCCGGCGTCTTCTGTGGAGAAGTCGTTCCGGCGACGAGGTCTTGCGTAGACGCAGGCTGCTTAAGAACTCGTATCGCCTGCTCTTCGGTACGCCTCAACGCGAGTGTGCCAAGTAGCGGGCCTGCGCGCCGGCCACCCGCTCGATCGCGCGGACCCACCGATCCGCTGCTTGGGCGGGGCGCGGCCCGCCGGACAGGATGGCGGCCTTGAGCGCGAAGCCGTCCCGGTCGCCCCAGCGCGCGAGCAGGGCCTGGAACGCGTCGTGCCGCGCACGCTCGAACGGCATCGCGCGGCCCGCCGCGTCGCGGCAGGGATGCGGTGGATAGAGGTGGCCCACCGGCACGAGGCCCATCGGGATCGGCGCCGTCGCCAGGTGCGTCAGCCTGCGCAGTAAGATCTTCGGCACGACGAACGCCCGCGGACCGGAGGCGTTGCCGGCCCCGCCCAGCATTTCGATTCGCCCGAGCGGACCCGCGACGACGAGGTCGGCACCGCCCGCCACCAGCTCGGGCCGGATGACGGCGTCGAAGTCGATCGACGCCGAGCCGCGATGCGCGCGCAGCCTGTCCAACGCTGCCGGCCGGTCGGTCCTGATGCGGACCGACGCTGGGCTCAGCCCGAGCCCGAGATCGAAGCTCACCGCTTCGCGCCGCGTCGGATCGAGGGCCTCGGCGTCGGGGCCGAACTCGGTGAACCCCATGCGGGCTGGCGGCACGAGACTTGTCGCCGGCAGGCAAAGGGCGACTGCGTGGCTCCAGCCGTCGCCCACCGGCATTTCGTAGGCGACCGGTCGCAGTGTCTCGATAAGCGTCAACACGATGCCGCCGCGGTCGGTCCGCAGGCCTACCCTGCCCGCTTCGAGCGTCGCGAACGGCTCATCCTGCCCCCGGCGAAATTCGGCTGCGGCCCCGAACGCGCCGAGGCTCCACGCGCTCGCGGGGTCGGCGAGCGCGTCCAGCAGGATCTCGCGATCGTTCGCATCGAGGGGCATGGCGGCGACGGCTACGCCGGTCGTCGCGGCGGCTCAAGCCGGGTCGGTCGCCGAGGGCCGGAATGTGGATGGCCCGTCGGGCTCCCATCCACGCCATGGACTTCGCCGCGCCGCGCCGCCACCCTGCGCAGCGTGAACGCCCAGCCGATCCCCTTCGCGACGCAGCCGGACGACGTGCCCGCCGCCGAGCCGACCTTGCCCCAGACGGTTCCGGCCGTCAGGTTCTGGAGCGGCTGGTCGACGCGTGCACGGCTGATCGCGGTGGTCCTGGCCATCGACGTGATCGCCGCCCTGGTGTCCTGCGGCGTCATCGTCGTCAACGCGCGCAACGCGGTGAAGGTCGAGACGCGGGCGTCCCTGTCCACGGTGGAATCGCTGGTCGCCGACACGATCCGCCTCCTCGAGGCGGCGCCGGCCGAGCGCCTGCTTCAGACCCTCGACCTGCGCTTCCAGGTGCTGCGCCACGTCCGCGTGACCGTCCGCGACGCCGAAGGCGCGACCGTGGGCGCGCCGATCGGTCAGCCGCGGCCGGAGCGGGCGGCGCCCGCTTGGTTCGCCGACCTGATCATGCCGAAGATCGAGCAGCACGAATTGCCGATCGTCACCGCCGGCCGCACGATCGGCACCGCGCGGATCACCACCCAGCCGATGGACGAGATCGACGAGATCTGGGTTTACGCCCGCGCGCTGTCGCTCACGACATTCTGCATCAACGCGGCGATGCTGGCCGCCCTGTACCTCGCGCTTGGGCGGGTGCTGGCGCCGCTCGCGCGCCTCGCCGACGGCCTGACCCAGCTCGAGCGGCACGACTACACGGCACGTCTTCCGAGCCCGTCGAGCCACGAGTTTGCGGTGATCGCGACCCGGTTCAACCAGGTGGCGGAAGCCTTGAGCGCGGTCCGCGCCGCCAACGGGCGGCTGAAGCGGCAACTGCTGACCGCGCAGGACGACGAGCGCCGCAGCACCGCCCTGGAACTCCACGACGAGTTCGGCCCCTGCCTGTTCGCGCTGGAAGCCAACGCTGCCTCGATCGGGCGGCTCGCCACCGGAGCCGCCGAGCCCGACCGCAACAAGCTTTCGGCGCGAGCGTCCGAAATTGCCGGGATCGTGTCGCAGGTGCAGAGCCGCAACCGCGACCTGCTCAATCGCCTGCGACCGCACGCCCTCGGGCAGGTGCCGCTCGCCGACTGCCTGGACTTGCTGCTGCGCGACTTCGCCCGCCGCCATCCCGAGACGCGCTTTTCCGGGCACTTCGCCGGCCTGGCCCGCGGATACGGGGAGCTGGCCGACCTGACGGTGTTCCGCTGCATCCAGGAGAGCACGACCAACGCCGTGCGGCACGGCCGCGCCGCGTCGGTCACCGCCAAGGCGCGCGAGGCGGACGGCGCGCTGATGGTGTCGATCGCGGACGACGGCGCCGGGTTCGATCCCGACCACGGCACCGGGCTCGGGCTCTCGGGGATGCGCGAGCGCGTCGAGGCCCTCGACGGCACGTTTGTTCTTGACAAGCACCCGCCCGGCGCCGTTGTCCGCATTGTCATTCCCGTGGATCCGCACCGGGCCGACGATCCCGGACAAGTGCGATCCGCGTGAGCGGCCCTCCCATCCCGTGTCGTCTTCGCACCCCGAGTGGCCTCACCATGAAGTCCGTGGCTCGATGAACGCCTTTGCCATGAAGCCCGTCGCCGTCGAGACCCGGATGCCGGTGCTCGTGATCGACGACCACCCGATCGTGCTGCAGGGCTGCCGCCGGGTGCTGGAGGATGCCGGCATCGAGACGGTGGCGGAGGCGACGACGGTGGTCGACGGCTACCGCGCGTTCCACCGCCTGCGCCCGCCGATCGTGATCTGCGACCTGACCTTTCAGGGCAGCGGCCTGGCCGGCCTCGGCTTGATCCGCCGCATGTGCGCCGTCGAGCCCAAGACCCGCATCCTGGTCTTCAGCATGCACAACGATCCGGTGATCGTGGCGCGCGCGCTCGAGGCGGGGGCGCTCGGCTACGTCCTCAAGGACCATGCCTCTGCCGAGCTGTTCGAGGCTTTCGAGAAGGTCCGCGCGGGCCAAGTCTACCTCGACCGGCGGCTGGCCACCGAGGTCGCGATGCTGCGGACCGACGCCCGCCGCACCCCGGAATCCCAGCTGACGCCGCGCGAGCAGCAGATTCTCGCACGTCTCGCCCAGGGCAAGTCCTACGGCGTGATCGCGACCGACCTGTCGGTGAGCTACAAGACCGTCACCAACGCCTGCTCGCAGATGCGCCAGAAGCTCGGCGTGCGCACGCTGGCCGAGCTGATCCACGTCGCCGTCACAGAGGCCCAGCGCCAGGGCTGACCGGCACAGGCGCGACACGACGGAGGAGCGAACCATGGGCGCGACCGAGACAGGCCCCTTTTCGCAGGCGGCGTGGGCGCGCAATGCCGCGCTCTACGAGACCATCCGCACGATGCCGTTCAACGCCGAGCTCGCCGCCGGCACGCTCGGGCAGTCGCGCTTCCGGCACTACATCGTGCAGGACGCGCACTACCTGATCGGCTTCGGCCGTGCCTTGAGCCTCGCCGCTGCCAAGGCGCCCGAGCCCGACGGCATCGTCCTGTTCGCGAAGGCCGCCGAGGAGGCGATCGTGGTCGAGCGCGCGTTGCACGGCGGCTTCTTCCGCGACTTCGGCATCGGTCCGGACGCCTTCGCCGCGACGCCGCTGACGCCGGCCTGCGACCACTACGTCGCCTACCTGCTCTCGACCGCCTATGCCGAACCGTTCGAGGTGCTCCTCGGGGCGCTGCTGCCGTGCTTCTGGTTCTACGCCGAGGTCGGCCGAGACATCCTGGCGCGCGAGAGCGCCGGCAACCCCTACCACGCCTGGATCGACACCTATTCCGGGACGGACTTCCAGGAGGCCGTCGCCCGGATGATCGCGGCGACCAATGCCGCCGCGATCCACGCGTCGCCCACGTTGCGCGAACGCATGCACCGGGCCTTCACGCACGCCACCCGGCTCGAATGGATGTTCTGGGACAGCGCCTACCGCGACGCCGCCTGGCCGGTCTGACGCGCATTTTCGCGATGGCCGCCGGTTGCCACCGTGCTTCGTCCGTTTCAGCAAAGCGTCGGAGGCCGCGCCGGAAACGGTTTTCCGCCGAGAACGCGGGCAACGCTTCGGAATGCGCCGCGTTGTCGCGTTAACCAAGGAGGCTAACGTGCAACAGAGCTGGATGACCCTTCCCGAGATCGCGCTGCACCATCACATCTCCATCGCGGATGCACAGGCGCTCGTCGACGCCGCGAACTGCCCGAAGGTGTTCAAGACGGACGCGACCTTCTACCTGATTTAACGAACTGTCCGTCGCCGATCGAGGCCAACGATCGGCGAAACTGCTTCGGGCTCCCCGGTCTCTTGCATGAGCTTGCCGGGCGAGCCTTACGCAGACATTCAAATGAGTTTGGATTTGATCCGATCAAGCGCGAAAATGCGCCCGTAGGAGTCCGCTTACCTTGGAACTCATGCTCGTTCGGTAAGCGCCGATTGGAGCGGGCGACGGGAATCGAACCCGTATATTCAGCTTGGGAAGCTATATCCCACCATTAAAGAACTGCCAGAAACTCTGTTAACCACAGACGACAAATCATTGCGATAGTTCGGTTTTCTCCCTCTGAATAGGCATTAAACGGCGTTGCCTCGCCGGGCATGGTTGTGTTGTATCCCCGTTGTATCCGTGGGGACGGGCGATGGGCGAGACGACGAGTAGGGGCACCTATGCCCGCGAACGGGTGCGGATGACGGCGGCGACGCTAACCCGCGCGGCGGCCATGATCAGGTCCGGATCGATCCAGGGCCGGGGGGCCGAGATCCTCGACACCGACACGCCGGGCCTGACCCTGCGGGTGACCCGGGCGGCGGGGACCTGGTACCTGCGGCACCGCAAGGGGACGATCCGCCTCGGGTCGATGGACGTGCTCAACCTCCCGGCGGCGCGGGAGGCCGCGGCTCGGGCGCGCCGGGACGTGGAGCTTGGCGTCGATCCGCGTCAGGACGTCGGAATCTTCGAGAGGCAGATGGCCAAGGGCGCGGACATGGCGCACGCCGTCGACGTGGCCTTCCCGATCAGCGAGCCGTTCCCGTCGCCCGCCGATCGGCGCCGCCGCGGGCCATGGCAGTGGCGGGACCTGATGGAGGAGTTCCTCGCCGCGAAGCTCCCCGGGCTCCGGGAGAGCTACCGGTCGAAGTACCGCGCCTATCACGAGGGCGACGAGTTCGAGCCGATCGACGGCCGCGAGCTGCAGCACCTCGATATCTCCGAGCTTGAATCCCTTCGCGATCGCGTCGCCGAGACCCGCACCGTCTCGGCCGCAGCGCGCGTGGTCGCGCAGTGCAAGGAGGCGTTGACTTGGGCTTGGCGCTACCACGGGACGAGATCCGGACTGTCCGACCAGCGGTACCCGTGGTGGCAGGAGCAATGGGCGATCCAGTACAGCTCGACCGCGCGCGAGCACACGCCGACGGTGGAGGAGCTGGTCCGCACGCTGCTGGTCGCGGAACACCATCGGTGCCTTGGCGGGACCGACCAGCAGACCGACCCAGGCACGCTCGCCGCCCTATGGGCCGTGGTGCTGACCGGGCAGCGCACCGGGGCTCTCGGCCGGACCCGACGCGCCGGCGTCATCGCGATGCCCGATCGTCCGGACTGGCAGGTCTGGACGTGGACCGGCGCTGAGATGAAGGGCGGCCGGCGCGCGGCCAAGCCCCATGCCCTTCCGATTCCCCCTACCGCCGTCGAGGCGATCGCGCGGTGCGGCGCGGACCCGTCCTCGCCCTGGCTGTTTCCGAGCCGGATCGAGGGCAAGCACCTTACCCCGAGCGGCTACACGCAATTCTTCTACCGGATCGAGGGCAAGGAGAAGGACGGCAAGGCCGGGTCGCGGATCGCGCGCCCGCTCGGCGACCTGTTCCAGCGCTACGGGATCCGCCGGTGGACGCCGCACGATGCCCGCCGGACCCTATCGACGTTCCTTGACGACGAGCAGCTCGGCGGTGCCGCCTCTGCGATCCTGGCGCACTCCAAGGCCACGGGCAGCGACGAAGACGAGAAGTCCCGGACCGAGGACATCACGCGCCGGGTCTACATCAAGGCGCAGCGCCTGCCGCTGAAGGCCGCCGGCATGGAGGTCTGGGTGCCGTACGTCCTCGCCGCCTACGAGCGCGAGCGTGCTCGGTTCAAGCTGCTGACGTGACCTCGGAAGGAGCCTGTTCCGCCTGGACTCCCTCAGGTTGCATGGTATGCCAAGCGGCAAGAGGGATCTCGCCGGGGCGGGGATTTGATCAGCCGCGAGCACACGCAGGAGGCCCTGTCGCTCGCGTACGTCCATGCTCTTGCTGGCCGCGCTGGGCTTAACATCGTGGCCACCCCCATCTTCGATTACGGCATCGACGGCTACTTCTATCCCGTAAAGATGCGTGGTCGCGAGCGTGTTGAGACCGGATTTCCAGTTCGCTTTCAGATGAAGGCAAGCGTCGACTGGGATTACGAAGAAACGAACGTCGTCTACGATCTCGAAGCGCGAGCGCACCGGACTATCGCCGATCGGGAGCCCGGCGAGGTCATGACGATCCTCATACTGCTCTGCCTGCCCCGAGACGTAAATCAGTGGCTCACTGGATCTGAAACGGAGATGTACCTGCGGCACTGCTGCTACTGGTACAGGACCAGCGATCCGCCGACGGAAAACTCGTCGACCAGGCGTATCCGAATCCCACGGACCAACCTGCTGACACCAACCACCCTGCAGGGCATCATGGCGCTCGCCCGCGAGGAGGCCATGGCCGGCCGATGACAAGCGAGCCCGATGACATCGAGCGCATCCCGCTCGGCTCCCTCAAGCGGTACCTGGCCACGGCCGGGTGGCGCCGCAACGCCCTGCGGAGCGGTCTGGAGCTGTACTCGCTCGGTCCCGCGGCGGACGAGATCGAGATCGTCCTACCCGGCACGTCGCAGGCCCGGGACGTGTTCGTTCGGATCGGTCAGGCTGTGCACACCCTCACCGCCCTCGAAGGCCGGGACACGGTCGCGGTCATCGCGGCGATCCGGGCCATCAGTTACGACCTGATCAAGTCACGGCTCCCTGACTCGGTCATCCGGCACGACACGATCAAGCTCGGGACGGCCGAGGAATTCATCCGGCGGATGGCCAGGCTCCTCGCCGCGTCCGCGCACGCCGAGCTTCACGCCTCCGCCTACTTCACCAGGGTCGACGGCGTCGCCCAGCGCTACGCCGACGAATGCCGGTTCGGGCACACCTTCCGCGGCAGCTTCGGCTTCACGGTCGAGAGCCCGGTCGGCCCGAACACGATCGTGCCCGGCGAGGCCGCCCCGCCGGCGCCGCCCCTGGAGCGCCGTACGGTGCAGCGGCTCGCCCGCGGGCTGCGCCTCATCGAGGGGGCGATCGCCCGCGAGGACCCTGGGGAGATCGTGCGGGGCTACGAGGCCGGGCTCAACGCCAACGCCTGCGAGGAGCTCGCCGCCCTGGTCGAGGTCCCGCACGCGGGCGAGGTGCGGATCGACATCGCCTTCTCGCCCGAGTGGGGCGTGCCCGACGTCGGGGCGGCCCCCTCGTTCGAGATCCGGCACGCACTCTCGGCCGAGATCATGCGCGAGGCGGCCAAGGCCCTGCGCCACTCTGACGAGGAGCGGCGGCGCACGATCGTCGGCAAGATCCGCACTCTCCACTCGAACGAGAACCCCTCCGACCTCTTCAGCATCTCGGGGACGCAGGATGTCATTGTCGAGTGGGACAGCGACGAGCACGGCCTGATCCGGGTGCGGGTCTCGCTGCCTCCGGAGGAGTACCTGCAGGCCGTCGATGCTCATAAGACCGGGCGCATGGTCTCGATCCACGGCGAGCTCAAGCCGCCGGGGCGGTTCTGGAGGCTCGAAAACCCGCGCGATTTCACTCTGCTCTGAGCCCAGCCGCGCGCAGGGACTTCTGCTTCAAGCCCGCCCCGCCATGACATCCTTCAGGAACGCGGCCATCTCGACCTCCAACGCCTCCATCATGGCGAGGTCGGTCTCGGTCACCTCGTCGCCGCCCGAGGCGTGCCGCATGACGAGGCCCGAGTAGGAGCGGGCCCCGGCCATGAAGGCGCGCTTCATCTCGCGACGCTGGATTTCCGGAGCATGCTGCAGGTCGCACGCCTCGACGAAGGAATCCCACTCCCGGGACAGCATGCGCGGGGTGTCGGTTATGATGCGCGGATCTCCTTCGCCATGTTGGCGGTGAAGCGGTCGTCCTGCTGCACCTGCACGATCGCATCCTCGATCGTCAGCAGCAGGACATCACGCAGGTGAGCGGCGTCTGCGCCGAGCTCCGGAGCGGCGAAATAGGCTACCGCCTCGACCTGCGCCTTGGCTCGCTCAAGTCGGCCGAGCGTTCCGCCTTCCCCCCACTCGTTGCGGTTCCGGGCTGATCGGATCGTTTGCCTGTGCCGCATGGTCTCGATCATGAGCGCTGCTCCCTGTTTGCGATCGACTGGGCGATGCGCGAGCGCTGCCGGGCGAGGTCCTCGGCCGTGGCGACCCGGCGAACGGTCATCTCGTAGCCGTGCTCTTCCAGCACGGTCGCGATATCCATGAGCCACAGGTCGACGATGCAGCCGGCCCGGCGCAGGTCGTCGACCACGTGGTAGAAGCGATCCCGCAGGTCGTCCTGCGAGTGGAACTGGATGAGCCCGAGCTTGGCGACCTCGCCGATCGGCGTGGCGTCCCGGGCCCGCTGAATCCGGTCGGCCTTGCAGGGCGTCGCCGCCTCCTCGCTCTGGCAGTCCCGGTAGGCGTGGAGGCCACAGAAGGCGCAGCGGGTGCTCATGTCCGCCCCCTCAGCGTGAACGCGTAAGTTCCGCCAACAAGCGCCGGCGGCGTGAAGGGGCGGCCCCATCGGCAGACCCGCTCCCAGGCCAAGGACTCTCGGCGGGACCGGTCGACCTTCGGGGAGCGAGCGCCTCGGTTGGTAGCCCGCTGCAGGGCGGCGAGCTTCCGGTGGCGGATGGCGTGGGACTTCTTCATGCCGACTGCCCTTCCTTCGACAGCAGTTCGGTGAGGCGCTTGTCGATGCAGGTCAGGCAGACGTACCCGCCCATGTCGCCGACCCGGAGCGGGGTGTGCTTGCGCTCGCCGCAGCCGGCGCACCGCGTCGATTGCTCATGCCGGAATCGCGCTGACTTCAGCTCAGTCACCGCCTCAGTCCGCTCTTGCTCAGCGACCACAACCCGCTTCGACAGCAGGTCCATGGCTGAGGCAGCGTCCGAGACGATCGCCTCGCAAGAGAGCACGCCCTCCAACCGAGAGCCACGGTCGTTCAGGCGCTCGTCCTGGCGCGCAACCTCGACCCGCAGAGCATAGAGGTCCCGGATAGCCTGACCTGTCGCGCTCACGCCCTCGTCCTCCCGATCCGACGCCGGTCGTTACGGCGCTCCCGTTCCGTGGCGTGCCGCAACCAGTCGGCGAACATCTTCCGGAGGCGGACGCACCGGGCGGCTGGATCCCCGTCTCGGGTCTTGCTGAAGATGTCCTCGGCCTGCTCGGCCGCGGCACGAGCGAGCTCGTTGATGGTCTCGGCCTTCATGCCCCGGCCCTCCGGCGCGCCGCGCGGTTCATCCCGCGGAACGGCTTGCTCACTCGCGGGGGCGGCGGCTCGTCGTTGCGGGCCGCCTTGGCGATCGCAGCCTGCATCTCGGCGGCGACCTGCCGCATGCGGGTGGTCCCGTCCTTCGACGGGGACGGTGCCTGCACCGCGTTCGCTCGGAAGAACGCGGCCTGCTCCGGCGTAGCGACGTAGACCGCCTTGCCGTCGTAGCGGGCCGGGCCCGACAGGGCCGGCTCGAACGGCCGGCCGCGCACCCGGGCCCCCCGCTGCAGGTGCCGGAATCCCTCCAGGTCCTCGCAGTAGAGCCCAGGCGGGATCGCCCCGGGGACGAGCTCCCGAGTGACCGGGTGGCGGTCCTCGGGGGCGTAGCGCTCCTTGAGCCAGATCGTGCCCATGTCAGGCCGCCTCCCCGTCGGCGGAGGCGGCGTCATGGACATGGTCCATGATGACCGAGACCTCGTCCTCCGGGCTGTCCCGCATCAGGTCGCGGAACTTGCGCCTGAGATCCCGGGCGCCTTACTTGGTGCCGGCCCGTCGCCCGGCGGTGAAGCCGTCGTTGAACACCTCCCAAAGGCCGGTGAGCAGCCTCTCGTCAGGGACGGGGCCGACGAGGTGCTTAAGGACCTGCAGGACGCGGCGGTCGCCCACGTAGAAGGAGAGGTGGTTTGGAGAGACGAGGCCGTTGAGTGTGTCACCGTCGTGAACGGTGATGCCGCCGCCCATCAGCGTGGCGATCGTCCGCCCCCTGGAGTTCTCCCACCAAAGGGATTTGGCGGAGGATTTCGGGGCGACTCCCTCCGCCCCGACCTGGCAGCTTCGGACGATCTGTGCAGCAGCGTCGTGCATCCGGATTAGCATGGCTGCCTTGAGCCTCTCATCCCTCGGCACGTCGTCCCCGCCGATCCTGAACTCGGTGCGGGTGAACGCCGGATCCCGGAGCGGGGGCACATGGATCGCGCAGTGGTAGCCATCACACAGGCGCGTGACCTTGAGCACATGATGTTCGGTGTCGAGCTCCAGCTTGAACCTCATGCCGGTGCCCTCGAAAAGAGCTTGGTGGACGGCGGCTAGGAACTCTTGGATGACTTCGCCGCTCGGGTAGCCGTTGTCCTGTTCCATCGATTCCTCCCTCACGCCCACGGGCTCGCGACCGCCGGCAGGTCATCCGCCGGCGTCTTGGGTGCCGGGGGCGCCGGCGTCGGCCGCTGCCCCCAGGCGATCGTCTTTCCGATGAGGAGCCCGGCCGTGAACGAGAGCGCCATCCAGACCAGCATGAACCTCGTCATGGCGGTCAGCCCTCCCGCGCCGGGAAGGTGCCGACCACGCCCTCGGCGCGGTCCACCGTGTCCCGGTAGGTCCGGTAGACGGAGATAGCCTCCTCCTCCGGGACGCCGCCCGGGGGCGTCAGCACGTTGTCGGGGCGGCCGTCGCGGTAGACGATCGCCACCTCCCAAAGCCGGATTGGCTTCTGCAGCTCCGGGTCGGCGACATAGTCGTAGTGCGGCCTTGGGTACGGCTCGGCCGGCTCTTCCATGACTGCGATCGCCACGCTCTGTCGGGCGAGCCAGGTGTTGAAGTTCGGCTGCCCGGCGAACCGCCGGTCGAGCCGAGCCAGCAGGGCGGGATCGAGGGAGCGGGTCATGGCGCTCACTCCTCCACAGGGGCGAAGGAGTTCGGGTTGGCCTCCGCGTAGGCGTTCGCCGCGGAGAGCGCCGTGTCGGCGAGCTGCTCGCCGAGCGGAGCCGGGTACCGAGAGAACTCGGCCGTAACGGCGTCGCCGCCGTCGTCGGTGCCGGCGCGCTCCATGAGCTTGCGGGTCTCGCCGTCGCCCTCCGGCGTCCAAGCGGTCAGATAAAACCTGTCCTGCGGCATGCCTTCTGTCCCCTGCTGTCCTGTTCCCGAGGGGATTCTGCCACCCGATGAACGATTCGACCTGGACGCCAGAGCGGAAATCTCGCAGCGGACTGATTCGTGAGAGCGCGCCCTAGGAGGTAAACCGGCCGCTGGGCCGTCTCGGACGGGTGCAGCATGTTGGCACGGGTATCCCCGGCCGGTGCCTTTCAGGCCGGCGCGCTACCATCCGGGGCATGGAAATCTTCGCACTCGGAGGGCAGGTCCGGACCGCCCGGATCCACCGCCGGCTCTCGCAGCGCCGGCTCGCCGCTCAGGCGGACGTGAGCCTGTCGTGGCTCGCGAGGTTCGAGCAGGAGGCCGGCATGGAGCCAAGCCTGCACCGCGTGCTGCGGGTGCTCCACGCCCTCGGGCTCGACATGAGACTGACCGTCCACCGGCCGCGCCCGAGCTTCGAGGACATCCGACAGCAGAACGCTGACGAGGATGAGAGCGAGGTTTACCGCGTCATTTCCAGCATGTGAGTAAGACTGTGCACACCATCCGGGGAATCGGCATCTAGCCAAGCTGCCCCGCCCAGGCCTTAGTGATCCTCGTTACTCGAAAGGACTCCGCCGTGACCCTCTCTCGCCTGATGTTGAAAGCCTTGACCGCCGCCTGAGCCAGACAGCTCAGGCCTCGCCGCGTCCTGCTTTCTCTATCTTGCGAGTGTCCTCCGATGACCGACGATTCCAAGCGACTCGGCGCGAGCATGGCCGCCGTGCGCGCCGTCATGCTCAACCCGGCCGAGCTCTCCGGCCCCAAGGCGCCTGAGGCCCCGCTCGACCGTGCGCAGCACCTACGGGGCGGCGAATTCGTGCTGTGGTCCGCCCGGGAGGACGCGCGGCTGCTGCTGACGCCGCTGTTCGACCTCGTGCTACCGGACCCGGTTCTGGCGGCCGTCCGCCGCGCGATCGATGACACGACCGCCGCGACGCTCCGGCGCGCCGAAGCTGCGCTGCGCCGGCCCGTGCCCGACATGTCGAGGACCGCCTGTCTGGAGGTCGCGGATCTGCTGCCCTTCCACCAGTGGCACATGGGCAGCAAGGAGGCTGCTGCGCGCTGCGCCGCCGACGCGCTGGAGAGTGCGTGCGGCTGGGTCGACATGGGCCTGATTTCGGAAGGCTTCCTCGCGTTCCGCGCCGCCTGTCTCTACGCCTGCGACGCGCAGGAGGACGCGTACGTAGATCACTACGTCGGCGGCCCCGTCTACGCCCGGCTCGCCGCCTATGATTTCCGGGCGGAGAGTTGGCTACGGGCGTGGACGGTCATCGCCGGCGCCGAGCGGATGCTGGACGACGAGGACGCGATCCTCCGCGGCGGCGCCGGGCAGCAGGCGGACACATCGGATCTGGCGTCGCTCGACGACATCCTCGCTGAGGCCCAGGCCGCCCAGCGTGCGCGGGCCGAGGCCGACAAGCGCGCGGCGGCTTCCAAGGCCCCCCGCACGCTCGTCGTGTTCCCGAAGCTAGGCCACCTGCCTAAGCCCAGCGCCAGTCAGCAGGACCGCGGCGACAGCCCCCGGGCGCTCGTCGAAGCCTACGCCGAGAAGCCCCTGCCGCTCGTCGCGGCACCGGATCCGCATGCCTTCTCCGCGGCGCTGCTCGCGCGATTCCCTTGGGCACCCGAGGTGATCGAGGCGTACGCCGGCGACCTTGTCGGCGCGCCGTTCGCGGGGTTCCGGCCTCGGATCCTCGTGAGCGGGCCCGGCTTCGGGAAGACAGCGTTTGCGCGCGAGCTGCTCGAAGCCGCCGGGCTGGACGTGACGCTCTACTCGGCCGCCGGGCAGATGGATGGCGGCGCGTTCGCCGGCACGAGCCGTCAATGGGGATCCTGGCGCATGTCTACGAGCGCGCAGGCGATCCTTCGGGCTCAGAAGGCGTCTGTCGGAATCGTCGTTGACGAGGTCGAGAAGGCGGGCACGTCCCGGAGGTGGGGCAGGCTGGATGAGACGATCCTTCCATTTCTGGAGCATACCGCCCGGTCTATCCACGACCCAGCCCTAGAGGCCCCAGTAGATCTCTCGGCCGTCTCGTACGTCCTGACGGCCAACTCGCTCGGCGGGATCGTCGGCCCTCTGCGGGACCGGGTCCCGGCCCTGCATTGGCCCGCGCCCCGGGAGCAGGACCTACCAATCGTCGCGGCGGCGATCCTGGGGGACCTACGTCGGGAACGCGGGCTCGACGCCACCTGGTGCCCGGACCTCTCGCCCGAGGACCTCGACATGATCCCGTGGAAGGGCGGCTCGATGCGGCCGCTGCGCCGGATGGTCGAGACCGTCCTCGCGAGCCGCGACCGGTTCACCGCCCGTCACTGACCCCACCCCAACACCCCCATCCCTGGAGATCTGTCATGTCCTCGCATGCCCGAAAGAAGCTGCCTGTCCTCGAAGCCGCGCGCGAATCCGTGCGGGGGCGAGGGAGCGGGACGTCGTCCGCCCCGAGCTCGCCGCGGCCGTCGTCGTCGTCCTCGACCACGGCGCCCGCGCCTACGCCACGGGACGCGCCGGATCCGGAGACCTGCGAATGCTCGCGCAGCTCCTCCTCATCCTGACGACGGCGCTGCCACCCGGCGATGATCGTCAGGCCCCCCGCTCATGAAACGGATCCGCGGACCCCGCACGCAAGGAGGAAGTCATGCTGTTCAACGAATTCGCGCTGATCGCGTCCCGTGCCCTCAAGGACTACGCGGGCGCTGGCTCGGTCGAGATCACCGCCATCGTGCCGAACCGGCGTGGTCCCGTGATCCGCTGGACCGCACCCCGGCTCGCCACGGAACGCGAGCAGATGCGGAAGCCTGGTGGCGGGCCCTCGGTCGGAGCCATACCCGGTCCCGTGATCCTGGATCTCCTTGCGCGCACGCTGCAAGCGCGGTGGCGCTACGGCACGCCGCGCTGCCCGAAGGATTGGGACGATCAGCTGATCCGGCGTCACCGGCGCGTGTTCGGCCGGATGAGCCCGTCGACGGGACCGGGCTGGTACTGGCTCTGGAGCGCTGGGGCCGAGGCTCTCGTGCGCGCCGGGCTCCCGCCCGGATTCGTGACCGACGACACGAAGGAAAAGTTTGGCCAAGCCCGCTGGGACTGGCACGCCGACAAGGACTCCCAGGCCGCCGAGGACATCATCGAGGCCGTCGACATCCTGAGCGCCTGGATCTGTGAGGACTGCGGGCAACCTGGGAAGCTGCGCCGCGGCAGCTGGATCCGCTGCCAGTGCGACAGGTGCGAGGAAGGGAGGGCAGCGGCATGACCCGGACTCTCATCATCGCCCTGCTGCTGGCCGTTCCGACGGCCGCGGCCGCGCAGCCCGCCCCCGGCCGATACTGCGCCCCGGGCCTGCCCGACGTCACGATCGGTCCCGCGCCCGGGATGCTCGGCATCGACCTCATGGACTGCCGGGGGGCGGCCTACCGCGCCGGGCAGGTCTCCGCCCCGCATTGCTACGGCATGGGCGGGGCCGAGACCTCCTACGACACGGACCTCGCCATCGAGCCGGGGGGCGACCTGACCCACGACGGCGCCCGGTACCGGCTGCAGCCGCCAGGCCGGCTGTGCCCCTGACATTGTGGGATTCGTTCCCCGCGCCCACCATCCGAGAAAGGAGCCCCCCCGTGCGCTTCGCCCGCCTGTCCCTCGCCGAGATCGCCAAGCGTCGCGCTGACGCCGTGCGGGATCAGGACCTCCTCGAAGCGGGCTGGATGCCCGACGAGCGGACCCTCGCCGCCGCTCCATTCCTGACGGACTACGTCGAGACGACGTACCCCGGCACCGGCGAGCCGGCGCTCTACGGCACGTGCACCGGGCACCCGCGTCTCGCCGACGGGCCGGTGATGACGAGCCCGATCCTGGCGCGCGGCCCGGGCTGGATCCGCACGCAGGGTCGATTTTACCGGACGGGGGAGCCGCACCCGGATCCGACGAGGCCGGCGCAGGACGCGTTCGACGAGCTGGTCTCGCGCCTGGAGGCAGTGTCACCGCCTCAGCCGCAGCCGCCGTCCGATCCGAACACGGATCCGCTCGACGATTACCCGTCGTACTGACGCATGAAAAAGGGCGCCGGCCTCGCGACCGGCGCCCGTCCAGGCTGAAGCCCCGGCTGTGGTGCGTCACGGGCCGTGTTGCGAACGCCCGGGGCTTTGCCCTGCGATCACCGCATTTCCGCGCCTTGTGGACCATCACGTAGTTGGAGCCGGGCGTGGATCCGGTCTCGCCGACGATCGTGGCGACCGAATAGCCCTTGGCCCAAAGGTCCAAGACGGCATCGAGCTGGCGCGCCATGCTCAGCCCCCGTCCTGCCGGGGCTCGTCCTTCTGGATTCGAGGCGCCCAACTGGTCCGCTTACGGAAGTTCGGCGGGTCTAGTTCCAGGCCGGCCGCCTCGGCATAAGAGGCGATCACGCGGGGCGCGAATTCGCCCTTGCCCTTCATGAAGTCTGTTAGGCGCCCGGCTCGCACGCTGGGTAGCCGGGTCGCCAGTTCCTTCGGCTTGTAGCCCTCTGCCCGGATGTGGGCCCTGACGGTGGCGGCGGCTTCATCGCACCACCGGTTGTAGCTGTCGAACACGCACGCCTGACCAGCCCCTGCGCACTCAACGCCTGTCCCCAGAAAACCGAATCGACCGCCCAGGTCACCGGAACAGGAGGATCCGCGATTCGAGGTTTTCCTCAACGAATTTCGCACGCCTATTGACGTGACGAATCAGGCTCTTGGCTAGGCCGGCATGCGCCGCTTGGGCTGGTACCCGTTGATGTAGCGCTCCGTTTCTGGCCTGGGCATGGGGGCCTTGAGCCTCGCCTGCGCAGCGGCTCTCGCCGACTTAATCGTCTCCGTCGTCCGGGCGCGGTCACGCAGGTACACCGCGCGATCGTTCAGGATCTCAGCCACGGGATCCTTCGAGCGGCCGAGGCTGACGCGATTCGGCCACCATCTAGCGAGCAGCGACACCCAGTGGCTCGCCTCTTCCTCCTGTTCCGTCTTCGTCAGGCCCGGGACGTAGTCGTAGGAGATCTTCAGGATCGGCTTCAGCGACCGCAGGTAGTAATTGTCCATCGCCGCATTGACGGCTGCGAGGATCGGAAAGTCGCCTCGCTGGAATGCCGCCTTGATCCGCTCCGCTGCCTTGACGGCATGCGAGAACGGGAAATCGAATCCCTGATCCCATTCCCTGTAGAGCCGATCGCCCTCTGCCATCCCCTCAGGCGTCGAGAGCATCGCGATCATCTCCGCGGACAGAACGGGATGAGCGGCCTCGGTAGCGGACTGGACGGGTGCGGTCGGCATCGGCTCCTCACGATTCGGTCTGCGCTTCTGCGGCGGAGCCATCATGCCGTCCGCCCTCGCATTCCGCACCTCCACCCGGCGCTCCCGTGCGGCAGCAGCCCGTGACGCCTTCGCCCGCGCCTTCCGCGCCGCGTCGGCTTCCCACCGGAGTGAATGCCGCTCGGCGATGACCGGGCCCAGATCCGGGGCGGCGGCCTCGGCATGCGAGAACGCGAAGAAGACCGCATCAGCGCCATCGCGCTCGATCGTGTCGAGCAGCCGCTGCCCGCGATAGGCGCCCGTCTCGTACCCCGGCGTGAGCGCTCGCCTCGTGAGGGCCTCGTTGAGAGCGATCAGCCAGGTGTCGTAGCGCTGGAGCATCTCGGAGCCTAAGAGCGGGTTTGCGCCGCCATTCTTCTTCCTGCGCATGACGGTGCTGGGCAGGCTGGAGCCGAGGCGCACCAGCGTCGCAGGCTTGACGCGATAGGCCGGCGCGTCCCCACGCTCCGACATGAACGAGAAATCCGTCTCGCTGATCAGCCGCGTCGGCACGGCGTCCAGCCGCTCTGGAGGCCGCATCCGGATCGTGAGGACGATCTCTGTCACGGCACGACCCTGGTGGACGTCGGCGACCGAGACGATCTCGAACAATCGGACGTGCTCGCGGATCTCGGCCACTGCCGGATCCAGATACCTGAGGCGCAGCTGCCCCACGTGCACCGGCGCCAGCATGCCGAGAATGTCCCCCAGAAGGGACGGTGGCATGCGCATCTCAAAAGGCGGCGCGCCCGGCTCGTACCTGATCCGCTCGGCCGCGATGTGAGCCAATATCTCCCGGTAGAGGAACGGCGACGATCGCCGGCGAAATCGGGCAAGTACGGCGAGGTCGATGTGCGCGTATCGCGTGCCCGGTTGCTGCACCGGCACTACCCACCCCGGCAGGTGGAAGTAGAACATCGCGCCGAGCTTCAGCGGCTCTGGCTTGCGGTCGAACAGCCTCTCAAGGGCGGCGACGAGCTCGCGTGGTTGTGCGGAGTGACCGCCGACAGAGAGGACCGTCGACGCCTGCCTGACTGAGCACATCCGCGCAGCGCGGATCGTATCCTCAGTTTCGACTCCTACGACGCTGAGGGCAACGAGCATCTCGAACAGGGCGATGTCGCGGACCGTGGCCTTCGGGTTGTGGGCGAGCGTCCGATCCCTCAGCCACGCAACGGAGCGGGGCACAGACGGCGCGACGTCGAGGAACGCCTCGGGGCTCACTAGGGCCTGAGCCAAGTCCCCACGGATTTGCGGGACGAAGGCAGAGCGGCGTGTTGGCACGCGACGAAGGTTGGAAGCGGTGCTCATGTCGGCCCGTTCTGCAAATCTGCAACGAAACGATACGCCGAATTTGGCTTCTCACAAGAGCACGGAGTGGGGAAAAGCGGACCATTGTTCGGGGCGCAATGCTAATAGAATAGGCGCAGAGGCCGTCGGCAGGGTTGGGACGGGTCTGAACGGCCCGGAAGGAAGGGAAAGTCGGTCGGTCCCTATTAGTATTACGAACAGTCTCCGCCCATTCTCCCTCGTAAGCAGCCCTCTTTTCAGTTTCAGATTTGCAAGTTGTCGATTGCACGATCGCACGTTCCCGCCGACCGCGACGGTTGCGGTTCTACATCTCATGCCGGTGAGAAAGGCCGTGATCCTTTCATCCCGGGGAGCGATGATCCGCTCATCGCTCCCTCCGGATCCGCCGCCGTGTTCCTGTCCCTGCCCACCGCAGACGTCGACCCAGACGACTTGGTCTTCGACGATGACGAGACCTACGCCCCCGGTGCAGATCTGCACCCAGTCGCAAAGGCGGCCGCCGATGCCAGGAGCGCAGCCGCCCGCAACCGCGAATACCGCCAGCGTGTCGCCGACCGCACGACCCTCGACATGGTCCTCGTCGACGCCATGGTCTCGCAGCAGATGCACGTCCGGGACGAGATCCGGATCAAGACCGGCGTGACCCGTCCTCCGGCGCCGGAGATCTACCTGGGGCAGGTCATGCGCCTCGCGTTCCGCGAGCTGCTCTCCAGGGGGTGGGAGAGGCAGAAGGCGGCTGACGCCCTTACGTCGCGCCTCGGGCCCAAGCAGCCGCATCTGCCTCCGCTGTAGCCGACACTGGGAGCTGTCCGATGCAGGGGCCGCGAGCCCCATGGGAGCGGGTTGTGCAGCTACACTCCAGGGACGGGTTGGCTCAGCCACCCGTCCCTTTCCATGTCAGGCCCCCCATGCGCCTCGCCCTCGCCAGCCTCGATGCCGTGCCGGCCGCCATCAAGACTTGGCATCCGACGGCCATCGTCTTGGTCTAAAGCCCGTCCTCGCCTGAGCCCCTGCCGGCATGGGACAGCTACCACCTGCACTTGGCATTCTCCGACATCGAGGCAGTCCGCCCGGTTTGACCGTCCCGCCGGGCATAAGAGATCCGCAGCAGCTGAAACCACAAAGCGGTGAGGAAGACGATCGCATCCGGTCACATAGCGGTGGCAGTGCTGCCCGACGAGACGATCGACGCCGAGGTTGCGGACCGGCTCTGGGAATACAACACGAACCCGAGCCAACGCCGGCGAGGGGAATCGGCGCGGGTCGAGGCCTCGATGGTGGAGGTCGCCGCGCGGAAGGCTACGGGGGTCGAGGAGATCCCGCCGGCGGTGTGCGATCGGCAGGTCCCGTCCCCCGTGGAGGACGTGGAGCCCGATGCGGATCCCGCGCCGCGGGCAGTCCCGGTGATCGCCGCTGACTTCGAGGAAAATCCGGTGCAACGCCCCCGTCAAGATCCTCGATGGGTACTAGCGCATCAGCCATATCAACCGTGTTACCGACGAGTTCACGATCCCCGAGCCGCTCGGCTTCTGCGCGCCCGTGAAGTACCTGCGCAAGCTGGATCTCGCGCACTTGAGCGCCGGTGGCGGGGTGCGCGTGCGACGGACGGAGATCCCTCTCGCCGGCGTGCCGAGCTACTTCGGAATTATTTTACCAAAAGCAAATCGCTGAATTAAGGGGTAATCGACACAATTTTAATTGCTGAGGTCTCTACAACTAACGAAGCGGGGCGTGCGGCATGCTTAATATAATTCATGAGGATATTTCGACCCGGCGGCGAACCCTGCATGCAAGGTCACCAACATGCTCGACCTGCTATTCCTGATAGTCCTAGCTGATAGCCGTTGATGATAGCCGACCCAATGATCCGCATTTCACCACCAAAGTTCCGCATTGAATCAACCTAGAGTAAAACAAAGGCCGCCTCCGAAAGGAGGGCGGCCTTTGTCGTTTCTGAGCGGTGATGCTCAATGCGAAGCATGGGTAGCCTAGCTCGGTGCGCCGACGGTGTCGGAACGCAAGAGCCTGGGCGCCTACCCTTCCGGCGATGCAAGGAGGTTCCCGGAGAAGGGCCGCGGGATGCGCTTTCTGCGTCCTTCGAAGTCGAGAACGAGTGAAGGCGGCGCCCCCTTTCGGAGACCCGCCTTCTGGATTTGTCCACGGGAGGGGTCAAAGGTAGATTGACGACGATCTCCAGGGACAACCTGTCCGCAGCCCACGGAGCGAAGTCTACCGAATGAAGCCGACGGCTTCGAGCTTCGCACGTCCCACGCCGCGCCAAGGCGCCATTCGCCTAACGAAGCCGCATGCCAAGCAGCCGCAGCGCATTGCCCGTGACGAGCACCGTGGCTCCGGTGTCAGCCAGGATGGCCGGCCACAGACCGGTGATGCCGGCGACGGTGGTGACCAGGAACACGAGCTTCAGTCCGAGCGCGATGGCGATGTTCGCGCGGATGTTCGCCAGCGTCCGGCGGGATAGCTCGACCATCCGCGCCACGTCGGCGACGCGCCCGTGCAGCACCGCGGCATCGGCCGTCTCCAGCGCGACGTCGGTGCCGCCACCCATCGCGATGCCGACATCGGCGGCCGCGAGCGCCGGGGCGTCGTTGATGCCGTCCCCGACCTTCGCCACGACCGCACCCCCGGCCTGGAGCTCGCGCACGATCCGCTGCTTGTCCTCCGGCAGGAGCTCGGCCCGTGCCTCGATGCCGAGCGTTCCCGCCACCGACCGGGCGGTGCGGGCGTTGTCGCCGGTCAGCATGACCGCCCCGATGCCCTCCGCCGCGAGACGGTCGATTCCGGCCTTGGCGTCGGACCGGGGCTCGTCGCGCATGCCCAACAGCCCGACCAACGCCCCGTTCGCCAGCAGGGCGGCGACCGTCTTGCCCTCGCCCTGCAGGGTGGAGATCCGCGCCTCCTGCTCCGCCTTGAGCGTCACGCGCGCTGCCGCCTCCCGCGGCGATCCGAGGAACAGGTCGAGGCCGCCGACATTGCCGGTGATCCCCTTGCCGCCGAGCGCCTTCGACCCGAATGCCGGAGGCATCGGTGCGCCGGCTTCCGCCGCCTTGGCCAGGACCGCCTTGGCGAGCGGATGCGAGGAGCCCGCCTCCAGCGCGGCGGCCAGGGAGAGGACCTCCCGTTCGGACCGGCCGAACGCCAGGACGTCGGTGACCACGGGCTTGCCCTCGGTCAGGGTGCCGGTCTTGTCGAAGGCCACCATGGTCACGGCGGCGAGCCGTTCCAGCACGGCGCCGCCCTTGATGAGCAGGCCCCGCCGGGCGCCTGCCGAGAGCCCCGCCGCGATGGCGGCCGGCGTCGAGATGACCAGGGCGCAGGGGCACCCGATCAGCAGGATGGCGAGCCCCTTGTAGACCCAGCCGTCCCACGAGCCCCCTAACAGCAGCGGTGGCAGGATCGCGACGAGGGCGGCCACCGCGACCACGGCCGGGGTGTAGATGCGGGAGAAGCGGTCGATCATGCGCTCGGTCGGGGCCTTGGCCTCCTGGGCCTCCTCCACCAGCCGCACGACCCGGGCGATGGTGTTGTCCTGCGCCGCCGCGGTCACCCGCACCCGAAGCGCGCCGTCCCCGTTCACGGTCCCGGCGAACACCGCATCGCCCGGTGCCTTGCGCCGCGGCACGCTCTCGCCGGTGACCGGCGCCTCGTCCACCGCGCTCTCCCCGTCGAGGACGGTTCCGTCCGCCGGGACCCGGTCACCCGGCCTCACCAGGACGGTCGCCCCGACCCGCAGGCTCGCCGCGGGCACCCGCTCCATCGATCCGTCGCCCTCCAGCAGGGCCGTGTCCGGCACCAGGCCGGTGAGGCCGCGGATGCTCGCCCTGGCCCGGCCTGCGGCCACCCCTTCCAGCACCTCGCCGACCAGGAACAGGAAGACGACCGTGGCCGCCTCCTCGGTCGCCCCGATGGCGGTCGCGCCGATGGCGGCCACGGACATCAGGGTCTCGATGGAGAACGGCGTCCCGTGCCGGGCGGCCGCGACGGCACGTCGAGCAATCGGTACCAGGCCGACCGCCATGGCCGCCAGGAAAGCCCAGCGCTCCGTTGCCGGCGCGGCTTGGCCGACCGCGTAAGCCAGCACCAGGGCCGCCGCGCAGGCGAACGCCAGCAGCGCCTTCGGAGACCGCCACCAGACCGGCTCAGGTCGTTCGGCATCCGACACCGTGTCGGCGGAGGGGGCCTCGGCGCCGTAGCCCAGGCTGCGGACCGTCGCCGCGATGGCCCGGGCGTCGGTGGCGGGTCCATGCCGCACCGTCAGCGTCTCGGTCGCCACCGAGACCGAGATGTCCTCGATGCCGGGTAGGCGCCGAACGGCGTTCTCGACCTTGGCGGCGCACGAGGCGCAGTCCATCCCAGTCACGCGCAGGCGCGTCGGGGGGCTCTCGGTTCGGTCCGGGGTCGCAGCGTCGCTCATGGCGGGTGCCTTCCGCATCTCTCGAAGGCACCCTACTTCCTCCAGCGACTAGAGGAGCAAGCGGAATGAAGCCCATCGCCATCGGGGAGTTGTCGCGGCGCGCCGCGGTGAAGGTCCCCACGATCCGGTTCTACGAGGAACGCGGATTGCTGCCGACGCCGGTGCGTACGGAAGGCAATCGCCGCACCTACGGAGAGGGCGACGTCCGGACGCTGCGGTTCATCCGGCACGCCCGCGAGCTCGGCTTCGAGATCGCGGATATCCGAACCCTTCTCGACCTGGCCGGACATCCCGATCGGCCTTGCGGGGAGGCGGACGCCATCGCCCGGAAACACCTCGCCGACATCGACGACCGGATCGCCCGGCTTACCGGCCTCAGGCGGGAGATGCAGGCCATGGTCGAGCAGTGCTCGGGCGGCGACGTCGGGGAATGCCGCATCATCGAGGTGCTGGCCGACCACGGCGAGTGTCTCAGCGACCGGCACTGACCGAGGCCGAAACGCAGGCTTGCTCCTCTAGTGGGTAGAGGAGTTAGGCATCGATGCTTGCACCCTCAGACCAGAAGCCGAGATGACGGAACGCCACGACCACGCCGGACACGACCATTCCGAAGCCCACGCCGGGCACGCCCACGGCCCCGGACACAGCCACGCCCCGGCGAGCTTCGGGAAGGCGTTCGCCATCGGCATCGCCCTCAACGTCGGATTCGTCGTCGTCGAGGCCACCTACGGGGTGCTGGCGAACTCGATGGCCCTGCTGGCCGATGCCGGCCACAACCTTTCCGACGTGCTCGGCCTCGTGGTGGCCTGGGTCGCCATGGTGCTGGCCAAGCGCGCCCCGAGCGCCCGCTACACCTACGGGATGAAGGGCTCGTCGATCCTGGCGGCCCTGTTCAACGCGGTGTTCCTGCTGGTCGCCGTCGGCGCCATCGCCTGGGAGGCGATCCAGCGCTTCGGCGAACCAGCACCCGTCGCCGGCAAGACGGTGATGATCGTGGCCGCGGTCGGCATCCTGGTGAACGGCATCACCGCCTGGCTGTTCGCCTCCGGGGCCAAGGGCGACATCAACATCAAGGGCGCCTTCCTGCACATGGCCGCCGACGCCGCCGTCTCGGCGGGCGTGGTGATCGCCGGCCTCGTGATCCTCTACACCGGGTGGACCTGGCTCGATCCCGTCGTCAGCCTTGCCATCGTTGCGGTCATCGTCTGGAGCACCTGGGGCCTCCTGCGCGACAGCCTCACGCTGTCCCTCGCCGCCGTCCCGCCGGGCATCGATCCGGACACGGTCCAAAGCCATCTCGAAGGACTGCCCGGGGTCGCCGCCCTGCACGACCTGCACGTCTGGGCGATGAGCACTACCGAAACCTGCCTCACCGCCCATCTCCTGATGCCCGGCGGCCGACCAGACGACGCCTTCCTGATGGACGCCGCCGCCGGGATCAGGGAACGGTTCGGCATCGGCCACACCACCCTGCAGGTCGAGACGAGCGCCGACACCGCCTGCACCCTCGCCCCCGCCCACGTCGTGTGAGCCATCGGAAACATGCCCGACCGTAAGGGGATGCCTTCAACCCGTGCGACCGAAGGAGCCCTGTATCCGTGTCGCGAGACATCGGTTCGGTGCTTCCGGCCACCGATGGATGAACGGCGGTTTCAGGCCTCGTTCAACCGTCGAAGCCGATCCTGACGGCATCATCCCTTGAGGAACGAGCCATGCGTGTCCGCATTCCGGCCTTGGTCGCCGTCAGCCTGATCCTCGCCCCGGCCGCGGCGTCCGCCCAATACTACGGCGGCGACTTCGACCGGCGCGGCGACGTCCATGTCGATCGCTACCACCATGGCGACCATGACGACGTCGTCATCCACCGATCGCACCGGGATTACGGCGACCGGGCGTACTATGGCGAGCGCCGGTTCTACGGCGAGCGCAGGCACCACCATCATCACGACGACTATTGAGGTTCCGTCCTCGTCGTGGCTCACCCGGCATGTACGGGTGACCCTGAATCGTTCATAAGGCGACCATGACCACGGGACCCCGGATCAGGGCCTACGAGACGATGCGCGGCTGGTGGGCGACCACCGTCCGCGTGCTGTCGCTCGTCCTGGTCCTGTCGCTCGTCGTCCCCGGCACGGTCCATTCCTCCGAGGCCCATCGCCCGGCTAGCCATGGACTGTCGGTGTCCGCCCCGACCGAGGCGGCCGGCACCGGCCACGGCGATGCCTGCCCGGCCTGTCACGCCAACTGCGGTTGCCATCAGGCTCTTGGGGTCGACGAAGCACCTGCGTTGCCGTCCCCGGCGACCGGGCGTGCTCTGTACGCGACCGTGACCACCGCCATCGGGTCCGTCTCACCGGACCGTTTACCGAGGCCGCCTCGCGCCTGAGGCCGCATCGCCACGACCGTGGCGCTTGCCTGCCGTCCATCCTTGCGGATGCCGGCTTCCTCATCGAGCGTGATCCGAACCGGATCCAGGAAGCCGCTTGAGCGGCTCGCCGGATCCCAGGCGAATGGCCTTCCTCCATGCGTGCACTCCTCTCCGTGGCCTTCCTGGCCATCGGCATCGCCGTCGGCGGTGCCTTCCCCCGTGTGTCCGAGGTCGTGCAGGGCGCGCTCGCCGCCGCCGGCCTGACGAACGCCCGGGCAGCGCCGCCGACCAACGCAGCCATGACTAAGCCGGCGACACCCGCAGCCGACGATGGCCACGGTCATGGCGAGCATGGCCACGAGCATGCCGACGCCGAGCCCAAGCCTGCCGGCGAGCACAAGCACGCCGAGGGCGAGGCGCACGGCCACGACGATGAGGGCGAGGGCAAGATCAAGATGACGGCCGAGCAGGCCGCCGAGCAGGACATCAAGCTCGCCACGGTCGAGGGTGGCATCCTCTCACGACATCTCCTGGTGCCTGGCACCATCGCCCAAGACGCCGACCGGATCGCTCGCGTCCCCGTGCGGGTCGTCGGAACCGTGGCCGAGATGCGCAAGCGCCTCGGCGAGGAGGTCGCCAAGGGCGAGGTCGTGGCCATCCTCGACAGCCGCGAGGTCGCCGAGGCGAAGAGCGACTTCCTCACCGCGACAGTCAAGGCGGACCTGGAGAAGACCAACTTCGACCGCCAGCAGGCCCTCTGGGACAAGCGGATCTCGGCCGAGTCCGCATTTCTGAACGCCAAGGCGGCCTACTCGGACGCGACCCTTCGGGTCGACCTGGCACGCCAGAAGCTATCGGCCCTGGGGCTGAACGCGGCCGAGGTCGCGACGTCCGCCAAGAAGGACGAAACCACCCCGAACCTATCTTCGCTGCGCCGCTACGAGCTCAAGTCCCCGCTCGCCGGCCGTGTGGTCGAGCGCAAGGTCGATGTCGGAACCGCCGTCGGCAAGGAGGGCGATCCGGCCGACGTCTACACCGTCGCCGATCTGTCCTCCGTGTGGATCGAGCTCGCCATCCCGACCACGGAGCTGTCGAAGGTCCGCGAGGGCGCCAAGGTCACCATCGTCGGAGGCGACGACGCCTCCCGCGGCGTGGGCACGGTCGTCTTCGTCAGCCCGATCCTCAACGCCGAGACGCGCTCGGCCCGGGTCATCGTCGCCCTGCCGAACAAGGACATGGCCTGGCGGCCGGGCACCTTCGTGACGACCGAGGTCGAGATCGCCCGCGACCCGGTGAAGGTGCGGCTGCCGAAGTCCGCGATCCAGACCATCGGCGGCGAGAAGGTCGTGTTCGTACGGACCCCGGACGGCTTCGAGCGCCGGGACGTGACGCTCGGCAAGGCCGACGACGACGCGTACGAGATCCTTACCGGACTCAAGCCCGGCGACGAGGTCGCGGTGGCCAACTCCTTCGTCCTGAAGGCCGAGCTCGGCAAGGCCGAAGCCGACCACGACCACTGAGGGCGGCCATCATGATCTCGAAGATCCTCGACTTCTCCGTCCACCAGCGCTGGCTCGTGGTGCTGCTGTCGCTGCTGGCGGCGGGCTTCGGCGTCTTCTCGCTGACGAAGCTGCCCATCGACGCGGTGCCGGACATCACCAACAACCAGGTGCAGATCAACACCACGGCGCCGTCGCTCTCGCCGGTCGATATCGAGAAGCAGGTGACCTACCCCGTCGAGACCGCGCTCGCCGGGATCAAGGGCCTCGAATACACCCGCTCGCTCTCGCGGAACGGCTTTTCGCAGGTCACCGCCGTCTTCTCCGAGAAGCTCGACATCTACTTCGCACGGCAGCAGGTCGCGGAGCGGATCGGCGAGGCGAAGTCGACCCTGCCGCCGGGGGCCGAGCCGCACATGGGCCCGATCTCCACGGGCCTCGGCGAGATCTACATGTGGTCGATCCACTACGCCCAACCGAAGGATCGTAAGGTCTCCCCGGACGGCAAGGCCGGCTGGCAATCGGACGGGAGCTACCTGACCCCGGAGGGCCAGCGGCTCACGACGGAGCTCGAACGCACCGCCTACCTGCGCACGGTCCAGGACTGGATCATCCGGCCCCAGGTGAAGACCGTGCCGGGGGTCGCCGGCGTCGACAGCATCGGCGGCTTCGACAAGCAGTACCACGTCCAGCCCGACCCGATGAAGCTGACCGCCCTCGACCTGTCGTTCGCCGACATCGGCCGGGCGCTGGAGGCCAACAACGCCAACCAGGGCGCCCGCTACCTGGAGGACAACGGCGAGGGCTACGTCGTCCGTGCCGCCGGCCGCCTGGAGACGATGGAGGACATCGGCTCCGTGGTCGTGACCACGCGCGGCGGGGTGCCGGTCCGCATCTCGGACATCGCCGAGGTCCGGATCGGGCGCGACCTGCGCACCGGGTCGGGTAGCGAGGACGGGCGCGAGGTCGTCATCGGCACCGCCCTGATGCTGATCGGCGAGAACAGCAGGACGGTCTCGGCCGCCGTCGACGCGAGGATGACGGTGATCCGGCGCACGCTCCCCCCCGGCGTCGAGGTCCAGACCGTCCTGAACCGGACCCTGCTGGTCGAGGCCACCATCCGGACGGTCGCGAAGAACCTGGCCGAGGGCGCCGCCCTCGTCATCGTCATCCTGTTCCTGCTGCTGGGCAACATCCGGGCGGCCATCGTCACGGCGCTGGTGATCCCGGTGGCGATGCTGATGACCATGACCGGCATGGTCCAGGGCCGCATCAGCGCCAACCTGATGAGCCTCGGGGCGCTCGACTTCGGCCTCATCGTCGACGGGGCCGTCATCATCACCGAGAACGCCCTGCGCCATCTCGCCGGGCGGCAAACCGAGCTCGGTCGCAAGCTCGACCTGGAGGAGCGCCTCGTCACCGTGCGCGTCTCGGCCGAGGAGATGATCAAGCCGTCCCTCTACGGGCAGGCCATCATCATCCTCGTCTACGTGCCGCTCCTCACCTTCACCGGGGTCGAGGGCAAGATGTTCGAACCGATGGCGCTGACCGTCATCATCGCCCTCGTCTCGGCCTTCGTCCTGTCGCTCACCTTCGTGCCGGCGATGATCGCCATCGTCATCACCGGCAAGGTCACCGAGACCGACAACGTCCTCATCCGCGGGATCAAGGCCGCCTACCGTCCTGTCCTTGGCGCCGCCCTGCGCGTCCCGTTGACCTTCGTCGCGGTCGCCATTGTGCTGCTCGTCGGCGCCGGCTTCCTGTTCACCAAGCTGGGGCAGGAGTTCATCCCCCAGCTCGACGAGAAGAGCATCGCGCTGAACGCCCAGCGCATCCCCTCGACCTCCCTGACCCAGTCGCAGGCGATGCAGCTGAAGGTCGAGCAGGCGATCAGCCGATTCCCCCAGGTGGCCTACGTCTTTTCGAAGACCGGTACCGCGGAGGTCGCCTCCGACCCGATGCCGCCGAGCTCGTCCGACACCTTTGTCATCCTGGAGCCGCAGGAGGAATGGCCCGATCCGGACCTGTCCAAGGCCGACCTGCAGGAGCAGATCGAGAAGGCCCTCGGGGCGCTCGCCGGCAACGTCTACGAGTTCTCCCAGCCGATCCAGCTTCGCTTCAACGAGTTGTTGGCCGGCACCCGCGGCGACCTCGCCGTGAAGGTGTTCGGCGAGGAGTTCGAGCCGATGCTGAAGGCCGCCAACCAGGTCGCCGCGATCCTGCGCGGAACCGAGGGCGCCGACGACGTCAAGGTCGAGCAGACGGCGGGCCTGCCGTTCCTGGAGATCAAGATCAACAAGACGGAGGCGGCCCGCCTCGGCCTGAGCACGTCCTCGATCCAGGACGTCATCGGCGCGGCCATCGGCGGCCGCGAGGCCGGCATGGTGTTCGAGGGTGACCGCCGCTTCCCCATCGTGGTGCGCCTGAACGACAAGGTCCGCGAGGACCGCGAGGCCCTGGAGAACATCCCGGTGCCGCTGCCCCCGGGCGTCAACGGGCGGGCCTCCTCGGTGCTCCTGAAGCAGGTCGCGAGCTTCTCCGTCACCGAGGGACCGAACCAAATCTCGCGCGAGAACGGCCGCCGCCGGGTCGTGGTCACCGCCAACGTGCGCGGCCGCGACATCGGCTCGCTGGTGGCTGAGGCCCAGGCCAAGGTCGCGTCCGGTGTGCAGCTGCCGTCTGGCTACTACGTGACCTGGGGCGGGCAGTTCGAGAACCTGGCCTCCGCCCGCCAGCGCCTCATGGTCGTGGTGCCGGTGTGCTTCTTCCTGATCTTCCTGCTGCTGTTCTCGGCCCTGAACTCGGCGCGGGACGCCCTCCTAGTGTTCAGCGCGGTCCCGCTGGCACTGACCGGCGGTATCGCGGCCCTGTGGCTGCGGGGCATGCCGTTCTCGGTCCCGGCGGCGGTCGGGTTCATCGCCCTGTCCGGGGTGGCCGTCCTCAACGGCCTGGTGATGCTGAGCTACATCAAGCAGCTCATCGCGGAAGGTCGACCGAGGCGCGAGGCGATCCTCGAAGGCGCCATGACCCGGCTCCGGCCGGTGGCGATGACCGCCCTCGTGGCATCGCTCGGGTTCGTGCCGATGGCCCTTGCGACGGAGACCGGGGCGGAGGTCCAACGCCCATTAGCGACGGTGGTGATCGGCGGCCTCATCTCGGCGACCCTGCTGACCCTCGTCGTCCTGCCGGCGCTCTACGTGCGCTTCGCCGGTGCCGTCGCCCCGAGGAAGGCCACCGTCGAGAAGGAGGGTCCCCATGCACGCCCCGTCCTGCCCCAGGCCGCGGAGTAGGACGATGTCTCGCCGCCCCGCGCTCGCACTGACGGTGGTGGCGTGGACAGGCGCGGCCATGGCGGCGGAACCGACGGCGGGCGAGGCGCCGTTCGGATTGGCTTGGGGGCCGATGGACTGGGTCGACAAGCCCTCGATGGTCGACCGCGAGGCGAACCTGACCGGCCTGTACTATTTCCACGACCGGCCGCTCGCCTCAGGACCCGACACCGTCGAGGTGGTCCTGGTGGTGTGCAGGGACCAAGGTCTCCAGCAGGTCGTCTGGGTCGGGCGGCCGCTCGACGGACCGGCTTATGCCACCGCCCGCGAGGCCATCCGGCGCGAGGGGGTGCGCCGCTACGGCGAACCGCGGTTGGGCCCCGTCCCGGGGTCGCTGGTATGGCCATCGGGTCGAGCGTTCCTGGAGACGCGCACGTTGCCGGACGGCGCCCGCGAGTTGGTGATGTCCGCGTCCGGCCCGGACTATGCCGCCTGCTCGGAGAGCCACCGCACCGCCACGGGCCACCCTGCCGGTGCCCACATGGCGGACCTGATCGGCGAGATGGTCCCGTAATCGTGCCGATCCGTCACGGCCTGCAGCGCCTCTCCCCGACCCATGGAACCCATCGGCATGGGATCAGGGGGCGATGACCGGCAAGAAGCTCGCCCGGCAGATCGGGGAATTCGGCGGCGGAAGCAGGCGCCGACGCAAGGTCAGACCGCATGTCCTGAGGGCGGCGCGACGGTCATTCCTGATGTCGGCGATGGCCATCGCCGTCGTGTGCGCGCTGTACTGCTGGTTCTACGTCCCGCGGTGACGAAACTCGACCGCGGCGCCGATTGCCCCCGCGCCGGCTCAACCATGTCCGTGGCGATGGTGAAGGTCGGGGTAGTGCACGTGCTTGTGCCGCATCGGCTGGTGGCGATGCCAGTGGGAGTGGGGCTCGGTCACGGGACCATCGTGGTCATGGTGATGATGTTCGTCGTGCACGTGCCCATGCTCATGGCCCATCGCCTCGTGCGAATGCTCGTGGTCGTGCCGTTCCGCGAGGTGCAGCCAGAGGCCGACCCCCATCAGGAGCGCGGCGACGACGAGTTGCGGGGTCACGGGTTCCGGCAACAGGACCAAGGCGACGACGGCCCCGATGAACGGGGCGAGCGAGAAGTAGGCCCCCGTCCGCGCGCTGCCGAGATGGCGCAACGCGAACACGAACAGCACCAGGCTGACGCCGACCCCGAGGAACCCGACGACGGCCGCGAAGCCGATCATGCCGGGCGGCGGCAGGCTGGCACCGCGTGCGAGGGCCATGGCCAGGTTGGCGCCCCCGGCGACGAGCCCCTTGGTCAACGCGATCACGACCGGATCGGCGGAGGACAGCTTGCGGGTCAGGTTGTTGTCGACGCCCCAGGCGAGGCAGGCCAGCGCGATCAGGCCGCCGCCCGCGTCGAGATGGACGCCTTGGCCTTGCCACGACAGCGCGACGGCGCCGGCGAGGATGGCCGCCGCGCCGAGCAGGAGGCGGCGGTCCACGTTCTCGCGGAACACCACCCAGGCGATGCCCATGGTCGCCAGCCCTTCTAGGTTGAGCAGGAGCGAGCCCGAGGCCGCTGACGTCCGTGCCAGCCCCAGCATCAGCAACAGGGGACCCGCCACGCCCCCGAACAGCACCACCGCGAGCAGCCACGGTGCGTCCGACCTGCGTAGGGGGGCCTCCGGCGCCTCGATCCGGAGGGCGGACCGGCTGCCGTGGACGGCGGCGAGGCCGACGCCCGCACCGAGATACAGGAGGCCAGCCAGCGCCTGCGGGTCGACCGATCCCAACAGCAGCTTGGCGAAGGGGGCCGATGCGCCGAACAGGACGGCGGATGCCAGTGCCAACGGCACTCCGGGCCAGAGGTGCGCGTGACGATGGGCGTGCTCGAACATGCCGCATGATAGCACTGGCGAAGAATGCCGTATCCGTCCTGTGATACCGTTCCATCGAAGCCAAGACCGCCCGCAGCAGCGCGAGCACGTGCCTTAGGTCGCGCTAAGTTGCCCCAAGTTGTCGAGTAGCGGTTAGGATTTAACGCTCGGTACCGACTGCACCCGACCCAACCCAGCCGCATGGATTGCCCGGCGTTCTTCCTGAAAGCGGCCATTCGTCGGCCGTCCGGCAACTTCGGCTGAGGGTGGCAAGCGAACTCCGGCCTTGCGTCCGTAAGCGGACGTTCCGCATCCGACCCAACTCTACCGAAGACTGCGCTTTTAGGTGCTCCTCTAAGCAGACATTCATTGGGTCGCAGAAAGTGGAAAGGAGTTTGGCGCCTCCTTTCCATCGACGGTTAATGGCGAGCACCAAGAAATTCAGGCCGCCGCGCCTGCCGTGCGCGGCACAATAACTGGCGATCTTCCCATCAGCAGGACGTGGAAGGCCGCGCCGAGAACCGCACCAATCAACCAGCCCCAATCGCCGCCGTTCGGTACGATGCCGTAGGCGCCCATGGCAGCGAACCCGATGGAGACGATGCCGGCACCAACGAGGGCAATGATCGCCCTCCTGTTCCAGCCACCCTCGAAATAGAGCGAGCCGTTCGGGTCCATCGTATAGAGATCCTCGATCACCACGTTCTGACGTTTGACGATGTAGTAGTCTGCCACCATGATCCCGAACATCGGTCCGAGGATCGCGCCGAAGACGCTCACGAACAGCGTGATCGCCGAAGGACTAGAGACGAAGATCCAGGGGCAGACCATGACCGACAGGATCGAGGTGATGAGCCCACCCAGGCGGAAGTCGATCTTCTCCGGGTGGAGGTTGGCGATGTCGTAGGCCGGGGAAACGAAGTTCGCGACGATGTTGATGCCCATCGTGGCGACGATGAAGGTGATCGATCCCAGCGCCACGACCCACGGATTGCCGATACGCTCCACGATCTCGATCGGGTCCATGATCGCCTTGCCGAAGACCTGAACGGTGCCGGCCGTGACGATCACGGTGATGATCGCGAAGACGATGAAGTTCACCGGCAAGCCGAGGAAATTGCCGATCTTCATCGACCTCTCGTTGCGCGAGAATCGTGCGAAATCGCCGAAGTTCAGGAGCAACGCGGCGA